>JALWYT010000221.1 GCA_026992705.1 Thiotrichaceae bacterium | reverse complement strand
ATCTATAAGTGGAAGGATAATAATGGACAAATTCATTATTCACAAATAGCACCATATGGAGTTGAAAAAGAAGTTATTCAGCTAGCTATAACACCTAATAAAGTAATCAAAAAAGCGTCAACTAAACAAAAAATACCAGAAAGTTCTAGCAATAATCAAACTCTTAGCTATTGTCAACAACAGCAAGAGATTCTCCAAGCATTAAGAAATAACCCTTACGTAAAATGGAAAGCTGGAGATAAAGAAGTGCTACTAGAAGGTGATACAAAAGCTAAGCAGATTGAAAAGATCCAAACTGATATACAGAAATTTTGTAGTAACTCAAACCGGACAGAGAAAAAATATCAAACTGATTCTTAGCTAGATTTTTTTAATTTTTTATTATTTAACTTCATCAAGTTGAAAGTTAAATAAATTTTTGCAGGAATGGAAATTAACAACCCTCCAGCTATCAATAAAGCAATAAACATAATATCACTTGAATCACCTTTTGATACTATGTCAGTAAACAAGATTAACCCTAAGCCAAAGGCAATAATAGATAAGCCAATAACAATTAGCATTAACATTATTTGATTACATTTCTTTTCTGTCATGAAAACTCTCAATATATCTTCGAGAAAACGTTATTTAAATAGTACAAAGTTTTTTGATGAAATAAAATTATTCAGCTTTTGTTTAAAAATTGGACTATATAGTATTCTATGTAGTTAATTTACTTTAAAAAAACCGTTTATAACTCAATTAAACACCCAAATAAACTATAAGTATATGAGTAATATCAATATAGTAGCTTATTGTATTATCTATAATGAATATTAGATCAACAAATCTAAATTTACTGTATTCTCACAAATGACACCATCAGGAGAATTCTATGCAAGATATGAGGGAAGAGGATGTCTGTGGTGATTACACCAAACATCATATTCAATATTATGATGGTACCTCAAGAAAAGTTTTACTGTGTGAAAAAGAAGTTCCCTTCCCTGAAGGAAAGCTTATTGTTTCACGTACTGATTTAAACGGAATTATCACCCATTGCAATCAATCGTTTGTTGAGATGTCGGGCTTTACAGAAAAAGAATTAATCGGAGCTCCTCATTATATTCTACGTCACCCTGATATGCCTGCTACTGCATTCAAAGATTTATGGAATACCCTAGAACGTCATGAAAAATGGCACGGTTATGTAAAAAATCTTCGTAAAGATGGGGCTTATTACTGGGTTTACGCGACAGTAATTCCAAATATTAGAAATGGTAAAATTGTTAGCTATACTTCTGTACGAAGAAAACCATCAAGAACAAAAATTAATGAATGTATTCCTTTATATGCTCAAATGATAAAAGAGGAAAAACTCAATGAAGTATATAATGACCGTTAGCCCTGACTTCTCCCCAAAACATATTGCAGGTTGGTATATTTTTAATACATGGCTACAAATCCAACTGTCACAAAATATTCATTTGGAGCTTTATAATAGTTTTGATGTACAACGCAAAGCCATTGAGCAAGACGAAATCGACATTATCTACGCAAATCCTTTTGATGCCGCAATGCTTGTCAGAGATAAAGGCTTTAAAGCCATTGCCAAACCACATCACAAGCCCGATGAAGCGGTGATTGCAGTAGCATCGCAGAGTGATATTCACAAAATAGAAGACCTACAAGTAGGAACACGTATAGCAAAAACCGATGATCCTGATGTCAATATGATCGGTATGATTATGTTAGAACCTGCCGATTTAAATGCTAAGAATACATCATCAACCACTGTCGATACTTATGTACTAGTTGCTAAACAGATTTTTCAAAATAAGGCAGATGTGGGTTTCTTTCTAAAAGAGGCTTATGATGATCTTTCCAAATTTGTTAAAGAACAGCTTCGTGTACTGGTAAGTAGCCAAATTCATGTAATCACACATACCTTACTTATTAGCCCAAAAGCTCAAACTCACCAAGATGATATCCAACAACTTTTAGTCAATATGCCAAACTTACCAAAAGGACAAGGGGTACTTGATAGCATGGGTATTAAATCATGGGAAGTTCAAACCCAAGAAGATGCTGAATTTATGATTGATTTAATGGATACCTTAATGGACTAATATTACCTCCACTGCAAAATATCTTTTACCTGTTGCGTAAGTGTAAGCAATGATGATTGATGCTGGGATGTCACCCCTAAAGCTTTATCATCTTCAATAAAGAATAATAAATTATCTTCTTTGGAACTTTTTAACATCACTTGGTCAATCTTGCCTAAATCTAATAACGCTTCAATCATTGGCGTAAGTCCTGCCATAATCGCTGAGAACTCGTTCATATAGTCATCTTCAACCGTTGAATGTAAAACTTCACCCATTACATCATTGAGCATAACTCCTGTAACACCTTTTAACTGAGCAAGCTCATCCATCAATTCATGGTTAAATTCAAAACCTGTTGATTCTGTTTGTGTATTCGCTATTAATTCTTTAGTTGCCCTGGTGGACTCTTGTTCTATTTCCTCTTCATCAAGCAAATGGATTAATGTTTGAATAGTTTGATGCACATCCAATTTTTCCCTTGCATCAATTTGTAAGACCGGTGCTTGAATATTGACTTCAGCAAGCCAAGCTTGATAAGCACTAAGTGGCGGATCATTTTTCACATCAGTTCGCGTCACTCCAATCACCAAAGGCACATCAGCAATCAGCCGCGAAAATGCGTTGAGATAATGGGCAAGATCACGCTGTGGATAATTTCGGCTATTGTCAAATAATAGAATTAAGCCTTGAGTTCCTTTAGACAATACATCCCACATAAAATCAAAACGCTCTTGACCAGGCGTGCCATAGAGATGCACTTTTTTATCATTGGCTAAGGTTGTTGAACCATAGTCCATTGCAACTGTTGTATTATCCTTTCGTAAACTTGCTGTATCCGATATTTTGACATCAGTATGAAAAATTTCTGTATCAGAGGCTGCTTCAATTGCAGTAGTCTTTCCTGCTCCAACGGGACCACTGATTAAAAATTTGTAACGCTCCATTTTAACCTACCCTAAGTATCGTTACCCCAATACCCCCCCTTTTTTTCTTCAAAGTTCTGTATTTATAGCCCACAAATAATCTAAAATTAACCGTAACCTGCGTGAAGTGTAACGGAACACGAAAAACATGCTGCTTCAAAGTAACTACTTACCACCTTCACCATTTAATTTATAATTACCTCTCAAATATAATCTTCTGCCACTTTGCAGGACCTGTTTGATGAATAGACCCGCCCTTGCTATCCACCGCCACCGTCACTGGCATATCTTTTACTTCAAATTCATAGATAGCTTCCATGCCTAATTCAGGAAAGGCTTTGACTTCTGCATTGACAATCGCTTTAGAGACCAAATAAGCTGCACCACCCACTGCCATTAAATAAACAGACTGGTTGTTTTTTATGCTATCTATCGCTACCTTACCACGCTCTGCCTTACCAATCATACCCAGCAAGCCCGTTTTTACTAATAATTTATCCGTGAATTTATCCATTCGTGTTGCTGTCGTGGGTCCTGCGGGACCAACAACTTCATCACCCACAGGGTCAACGGGACCAACGTAATAGATAAATCGTCCTGCTAAATCAATCGGTAATGCTTTGCCCTCGTCAATGAATGCAATTAATCGCTTATGTGCTGCATCCCTGCCCGTTAATATCTTGCCTGATAATAGTAGAACTTCACCACTTTTCCACTGTTTTATTTCATCATGGCTAATACCATCCAAATTAACCCGCCTTGCAGATTGATCAGGCTGATAATCAATAGCAGGGTACTCCGATAAATCAGGCGGTGTTTGTAAAGCTGCCCCGCTACCATCTAAAACAAAATGCGTATGCCGAGTTGCCGCACAATTAGGAATCATGCAAACAGGAAGCGATGCTGCATGTGTTGGATAATCTTTTATTTTGACATCCAATACTGTGGTTAAACCACCTAACCCCTGAGCACCAATACCCAAAGCATTGGCTTTATCCATGATTTCCAAACGCAATTCTTCCAAGCGATTACTCGCCCCGCGTCCGCGTAATTCATGAATATCAATCGGCTCCATCAACGCCTGTTTTGCCAATACTGCCGCCTTCTCTGCTGTACCACCAATACCAATCCCCAGCATCCCAGGAGGACACCAGCCTGCTCCCATTGTTGGCAGTGTTTTAATCACCCAGTCAACAATACTATCGCTAGGGTTCAGCATTGCTAGCTTTGCCTTATTTTCCGAACCACCACCTTTTGCCGCAATTTGTACCTCAACCGTATCCCCCATCACCATTTCCGTATGAATAACGGCAGGAGTATTGTCTTTGGTATTAACACGCTTACCTGCTGGATCCGCTAAAATTGAGGCTCGCAAGACATTATCAGGCTGCAAATAAGCACGGCGAACACCCTCATTCACCATATCATCAAGACTCATATCGCTATCCCAGCGAACATTCATGCCGATCTTCAAAAACACCGTCACAATGCCCGTATCCTGACAAATCGGACGATGCCCCTCAGCACACAGCCGAGAATTCGCTAAGATTTGCGTAATGGCATCTTTCGCAGCAGGAGACTCTTCCTTCTGCCATGCTTGATACATCGCTTGAATAAAATCACGAGGGTGATAATACGAAATAAACTGCAAGGCATCAGCAATGCTGTCGATAAAGTCTTGTTTTTTAATGATGGTCATTCGTTTTTATCTATCCAAATTGCTGACTTTTAAGCAACATAACTACTCAACCTAATAAGTGATTAAGTACTTACTAGCTTCTATGTAATTATAATGAGTCCTTATTAAGCAACTTAACAACCTCTAGGTGGTTATTTTCTTTTGCCAAGTCTAAGGCAGTTTTCCCTTCATGATTTTTCAATTGAATATCAGCATTGTGATAAAGAAGTAATGAAACAATCTCACTTATCCCGTTTTCAGCAGCAATCATTAAGGCAGTTTCACCTAATTTATCCTGTTTATTAACACCATCTTTATTATGCCAAAGCAATATTTTCACAATCTCAATATTATTTCTTTCTACTGCTCGCATTAATGGAGTTTCACCAACTTTATTAGGTAAACATAAAACATGAAAATCATTATATTTAAAAATAGTCTTTACAACCTCAATATGCCCTTTATCAACTGCATACATTAA
>JALWYT010000220.1 GCA_026992705.1 Thiotrichaceae bacterium | reverse complement strand
TAGCAATATCCATACCACGAATTTTATCAATTTTATCGTAATCAATCTCAGGAAATATAATTTGTTCCTGAATGCCCATTGCGTAGTTACCGCGACCATCAAAAGAGCGTGGATTAAGACCACGAAAATCGCGAATACGTGGGATTGAGATATTGATTAAACGGTCCAAAAATTCATACATTCTTTCTCTACGCAAGGTGACGCTACAGCCAATTGGCCAACCATCACGAATCTTAAAGCCTGCAATTGATTTGCGTGATAAAGTAACCACTGGTTTTTGACCAGCAATTTTTGCCATATCACCTACCGCATGTTCAATCACTTTCTTGTCTGCAACCGCCTCACCAAGACCCATGTTTAATGTAATCTTAGTAATCTTTGGCACTTCCATTGGGTTTGTATAAGCAAACTGTTCCGTTAATTCTTTAACGACAGTTTCCTTGTAAAAATCTTGCATTCTAGTCATTTGATTTTACCTACTACGCGTCTACAAGTTCGCCGTTAGATTTGAAGTAACGAACCTTTCTACCATCATCTAAAATTTTAAATCCGACGCGATCACCCCTATCTGTCTGTGGATTTATCAACATGACATTTGATATATCCATTGGCATATCAACTTTGATAATTCCACCTTCAATGCCTGCATTTGGGTTTGGCTTTTGGTGTTTCTTTGCGACATTTATACCAGAAACAGTAACTTTGTTCCCTTTTACCGCAATAACAGTACCACGACGCCCTTTATCCTTGCCACAAATTACTACGACTTCATCGTCTTTACGTATCTTTCGCATTTCAAATCAACCTTATAAAACTTCAGGAGCCAAAGAAATAATCTTCATATAACGCTCGCTACGAAGCTCACGAGTTACTGGACCAAAAATACGAGTACCAATTGGCTCAAGTTTACTATTTAGCAATACCGCAGCATTATTATCGAAGCGAATTTGAGAGCCGTCTTTACGACGAACACCCTTGGCTGTGCGTACAACTACAGCATTATAAACATCACCTTTTTTAACTTTTCCGCGAGGGATTGCATCTTTAATACTGACTTTAATGATGTCACCAATACCTGCATAGCGACGATGAGAGCCGCCAAGTACTTTAATACATTGGACTTTTTTTGCACCGCTGTTGTCAGCAATTTGCAGAATTGATTGCATTTGAATCATTTTATTTCTCCTTCCGCTATGCCGACTAAGATGCTTTTTCTGTAATTTCAATCAGTGTCCAATGCTTTGTTTTTGACATTGGGCGACACTCTTTGAAGGTTACAATATCACCAATACTGCATTCGTTATTTTCATCATGCACATGGTATTTAGTCGAACGTTTAATATACTTTCCATAGAGTGGATGTTTTACTTTTCGCTCGTGTAAAACGACAATAGTTTTATCCATCTTATTGCTGATTACTTCACCAGTAATACTATGCTTAATGCCTTCTGCTTCACTCATATCCAATTACCTGACTCTTATTTCAGCAGTTTTTTTTCATTAATAATGGTTTTAATACGTGCAATCTGACGACGGACACGCTTCACTTCAGAAGGTCGTGATAATTGACCTGTTGATTGCTGCATACGTAAACCAAATTGTTCTTTTCGATTTTCAATCAACTCAGCTGTTAATTCTTCAACTGACTTTTCGCGTAATTCACTCGCCTTCATTACATCACCTGCTTAGTAACAAATACTGTTTTAAAAGGAAGTTTTGCCGCAGCAAGCTCAAAGGCTTCACGAGCTAATTCTTCTGAAACACCATTCATTTCATAAAGAACACGACCTGGTTGAACTTTTGCAATCCAATATTCTACATTACCCTTACCTTTACCCATACGAACTTCTAGGGGTTTTGAAGTAATTGGTGTATCAGGAAAAACACGAATCCAAATTTGACCACCACGGTTAATCTTTCGTGTCATTGCACGTCTTGCAGCTTCAATTTGACGTGCAGTTAGACGACCACGCCCAACGGCTTTCAAACCAAAGTCACCAAAACTGACTTTATTTCCAACATTAGAAAGACCTCTATTCTTGCCTTTAAATTGTTTACGGAATTTCGTTCTTTTAGGCTGTAGCATGGCTAATTCCTATCGCTTCTTCTTTGCACGTCCGCCTTTTTTATTGACAGATGCTTGTTTCTTTTCCTCAAGGTTGAAAACTTCACCCTTGTATATCCAGACTTTGATACCTATAATTCCATAGGAAGTATTTGCTTCTGCTGTGGCATAATCAATGTCAGCACGTAATGTATGCAATGGTACACGACCTTCTCGATACCATTCACCACGAGCAATTTCTGCACCGTTTAAACGTCCAGCAACATTAATCTTGATACCTTCTGCACCAAGACGCATTGCATTTCCAACTGCACGTTTCATTGCACGGCGGAACATAATACGACGTTCTAGTTGGCTTGCAATACCTTCAGCAACCAATTTTGCATCTAACTCTGGCTTACGAATTTCTTCGATATTAACTTTTACATTATTGAGATGTACGCCACTGATTTTTGCAACATCTTGACGTAGTTTTTCAATATCCTCACCCTTTTTACCAATGACGATACCTGGACGAGCGGTTGAAATTGTCACAAAAATTGATTTAGCAGGACGCTCAATACGAATCTGGCTGATTGAAGCATTTTTCAATTTTTCATTCAGATAATTTCGTACTTCAATATCCTTATTTAAGAACTCTGCGTACTCTTCGCCTTCTGCATACCATTTAGATCGCCAGTCAGTTGCGATACCTAAACGCATTCCAATTGGATGTACTTTTTGTCCCATACTTATAGACCTCTAGGCTTCGCCATCACTGACTTTTACAGTCACATGACTTGTTCTTTTTAGAATTCGATTCGCACGACCTTTTGCTCGTGGACGAATACGCTTCATAGTAGGACCTTCATCAACAAAGATCGTACTAACCGTTAGCTCATCAATATCTGCACCTTCATTATGCTCTGCATTAGCAATTGCAGATTCAAGCACTTTTTTGATAATAACCGCCGCTTTTTTCTTACTGAATGTCAGTATCTCTAATGCTCTTTCTACTGATAAACCACGAATCTGATCAGCAACAAGGCGAGCTTTTTGTGGAGATATACGCGAATATCGTAAATTAGCTGAAACTTCCATCTTTAATCACCCAAACCTATTTTCTTTTGCTTTTCTTATCTGCCGCATGACCACGATACAAGCGGGTTAAAGCAAATTCACCTAATTTATGACCAACCATATTCTCATTAATAAGAACAGGTACATGCTGGCGACCGTTATGAACAGCGATTGTTAAGCCAACCATTTCTGGCATAATCATTGATCGACGTGACCAAGTTTTAATTGGCTTACGACTATTTTGTGCTTGAGCCTCTGTTACTTTTCTCATCAAATGATGATCAACAAATGGCCCTTTTTTTAATGAACGTGGCACTATTACTTTCCTCGTATTTTACTTCTTACCACGGCGACGTACGATTAATTTATCAGTACGTTTATTTTTCCGCGTTTTGAAACCTTTTGTAGGCATACCCCAAGGCGACACAGGATGACGACCACCTGATGTACGTCCTTCACCACCACCGTGTGGATGATCGACTGGGTTCATCGCAACACCACGAACAGTTGGACGAACACCACGATGACGTTTTGCACCAGCCTTGCCTAATTTAACAAGACCGTGCTCTGAATTACTAACTTCACCAATTGTCGCACGACAATCAGATAAAACCTTTCTCATTTCTCCTGAACGTAATCTAAGTGTGACATGACGACCTTCACGAGCAACAATCTGAGCAGATGTTCCTGCACTACGAGCTATTTGAGCACCTTTTCCTACTTTTAATTCGATACAATGAACCACTGTACCAACAGGAATATTACGCATTGGTAAACAATTACCTTTTGCAATCGCAACATTACGACCAGAAGCGACTTTATCTCCTGCTCGCACCCCTTTTGGTGCAATGATGTAGCGACGTTCTCCATCAGCATATTTCAATAATGCAATATATGCACTACGATTTGGATCATACTCCAAACGCTCAACAGTAGCAGGGATATCGTCTTTTCTACGCTTAAAATCGATAATACGATAATGCTGTTTGTGACCACCACCAATATGACGTGTTGTAATACGTCCTTGGTTATTACGACCACCTGACTTACGCTTTGCCTCTGTTAAAGGTTTCCAAGGAGAACCCTTGTGCAAGTCTTTATTAACAGTGCGTACTTGAAAGCGACGACCTGGTGATGTAGGTTTTGATTTAACAATTGCCATTATTCTATGCCTCTATCGCCGAGTCTAACGACTGACCTTCTGCCAAACGAACATAAGCTTTTTTCCAGTCATTTCGCTTACCTTTGCGACGACCAAAATTCTTCACCTTACCTTTGACATTCAGTGTTCTAACATCAACAACATCAACCTCTAGCAATGTTTCTATTGCTTTTTTGATTTCACGCTTTGTTGCTGTTGGATTAACTTTAAATACATATCGACCACCTTCTTCAGACATTAATACTGCCTTTTCAGAAACATGAGGTCCAACGAGTATTTGATAAATTCGCTCTTGATTCATACTAACCACTCCTGAATCGCTTTAACTGCATCAGAGGTCATTACAACTTTATCGTGAGCGATTAAATTTACTGGATTTAACATAGTCACTGTTACTGCTTCACAACTAATAAGATTACGAGCAGACAAAGCGATATTGCGATCATCCTCAACAGTTACAATCAATGTATCATTTGATAAGCCTAGTTCAGACAATTTAGCAACCATTGCTTTTGTTTTAGGCTCACTAATCTCAAACACATCAACGATCAGTAATCGCTCTTGGCGAACTAACTCTGAGACTATCGTGCTAATTGCGGCACGATACTGTTTTTTATTCATTTTTTGGCTGTAGTCACGATTACTTGCAGCAAAGTTTACACCACCGCCACGCCATATAGGTGAACGTATCGTACCTGCACGAGCACGACCCGTACCTTTTTGTCGCCATGGCTTAATGCCACCGCCACTAACCGCAGAACGATTCTTTTGAGCTTTAGTTCCAGAACGCTGTGCTGCCATGTAAGCAACAACTGCCTGATGCACTAAGCCTTTTTTGTATTCTCTAGCAAAAACACCATCAGCCACTTCAAGTGTTCCGCCATTTGCCATTTGCAATTCCATCGTTTCCAACCTTATGCCTTAACAGCGGGTTTAACAATAACATCACCACCACGAGAACCTGGTACAGAACCATTCACTAGCAATAAGTTTTTGTCGACATCCACACGAACAATTTTTAAATTCTGTATTGTTACACGTTCAGCACCCATATGACCTGTCATCTTTTTACCTTTAAAAACACGACCTGGAGTCTGGTTCTGACCTATAGAACCAGGCGTTCTATGGTTAATAGAGTTACCATGCGTGGCATCTTTGCCTGCAAAGTTATGACGCTTGATGACACCAGCATAACCTCTACCTTTACTGGTCCCAATCACATCTACAAGCTGACCCTCTTCAAAAACAGATACTGTGATTTCAGAACCTGCTTCATATTCAAAACTTCCACGAACTTCACGCGTAACAGAACCCGCTTCAACACCTGCTTTTGCAAAATGCCCTGCCTGAGCTTTATTAACACGAGAGGCTTTCTTTTTTCCAGCAGTCAATTGAATTGCATCATAGCCATCGCTTTCGACTGTCTTTACTTGAGAAACTCTATTTGGCAACATTTCCAAAACCGTAACTGCCGTTGCACTACCGTCTTCATTGTACAAACGAGTCATCCCGATCTTGCGACCTAGTAAACTGATTGCCATCTGCTAATCCTCTCTAAATTGCTTTAGCTATTTTCCTTACCCAAGCAATTCTACTACTTATAAAATAAAACCGACCTGCCTAGTCTTAACTAAAACAGGTCGCGCACTATATCAGAGTCGAACCCAATATGAAACATATTATTGGGAATTTATTACTATCTCTAATTAAGTCTTATTTGCACATCAACACCTGCTGGTAAATCCAACTTCATGAGTGCATCTACAGTCTTTTCTGTAGGCTCAACAATGTCCATTAAACGCTTGTGTGTACGAATTTCATACTGATCACGAGCATCTTTATTAACATGTGGTGAAATCAAAACAGTAAAGCGTTCTTTTCTTACAGGGAGTGGGATAGGTCCTTTTACACGAGCACCTGTTCGCTTCGCTGTTGCTACAATTTCACCTGCCGAACGATCAATCAATTTGTGATCGAATGCTTTCAAACGGATACGGATAGTTTGACCTGACATAATTCTTTACTCAATGATACTAGAAACAACACCCGCACCTACTGTACGACCGCCTTCTCGAATCGCAAATCTTAAGCCTTCTTCCATTGCGATTGGGGCTATTAGCGTGACTGTTAATTTAACATTATCACCCGGCATGACCATTTCGGTGCCTTCTGGCAATTCACACGCACCTGTTACGTCCGTTGTTCTGAAGTAAAATTGTGGGCGGTAGTTGCTGAAGAATGGGGTGTGTCTACCACCTTCGTCTTTGGATAAAACGTAAACTTCTGCTTCAAATTTTGTGTGTGGTGTGATTGAGCCGGGCTTACAGAGTACTTGTCCACGCTCAACTTCGTCACGCTTGGTTCCACGTAGTAACACACCAACGTTGTCACCCGCTTGCCCTTCGTCTAGAAGCTTGCGGAACATTTCTACACCTGTACAGGTGGTGCTTTTAGTTTCTCTGATTCCGACGATTTCGATTTCGTCACCAACATGGATAACTCCACGTTCTACACGCCCGGTTACTACAGTTCCACGCCCTGAAATTGAGAAAACGTCTTCTACTGGCATGAGGAAGTCACCATCTACTGCCCTTTCCGGTAGCGGAATATAGTTGTCCATTGCATCAACAAGTTCGACAATTTTTTCTGCATACTCTGCATCGCCTTCTAGGGCTTTTAGTGCTGAACCGATGATGATTGGTGTGTCGTCACCTGGGAATTCGTAGTCATCGAGTAGTTCACGAATTTCCATTTCGACAAGTTCTAGTAGTTCTTCGTCATCAACCATGTCGGCTTTGTTCATGAACACTAAAATATAAGGTACACCTACTTGACGTGATAATAAGATATGTTCACGTGTTTGCGGCATGGGACCGTCTGCTGCTGATACAACAAGAATCGCTCCGTCCATTTGAGCTGCACCTGTGATCATGTTCTTTACATAGTCAGCGTGACCTGGACAGTCTACGTGTGCATAGTGACGTGTCGCTGATTCGTATTCTACATGGGATGTTGAGATGGTGATGCCACGGGCTTTTTCTTCTGGAGCGTTATCAATTTCGTCAAATGCTTTGACTTCGCCTCCCATCTTCTCTGCCATAACTTTTGTCATCGCAGCTGTTAGTGTGGTCTTACCATGGTCTACGTGACCTATTGTACCGACGTTTACGTGCGGTTTATTACGCTCAAATTTTTCCTTGGACATGCTACATACACCTCATGCAAGATTATCAAAGTGAATAGACCCGCAACTATTCCTAAAACAGGTCAACAAAAAATGGTGCCCATAATCGGAATTGAACCGATGACCTCATCCTTACCAAGGATGCGCTCTACCGACTGAGCCATATGGGCAAATTAATGGAAGCAGTTTTATTATTTGAACAATTGAAAAATAAAATTAAACTACTTTTTAACAACTCAGCCACTTCTACAATTTGGAGCGGGTGATGGGAATCGAACCCACGTAGTCAGCTTGGAAGGCTGAAGTTCTACCATTAAACTACACCCGCAAATAATAATTCATTTAAATACTAACCGTGAATAAGATCAGAAGAAGATAATATAACGCTTAGAATTATGAATTATTGCATCTAAAAATGGTGGAGGGGGAAGGATTCGAACCTTCGAAGGCAGTGCCAACAGATTTACAGTCTGTCCCCTTTGGCCGCTCGGGAACCCCTCCGATCAAGAGCGACGGATTTTGAGCGAATCATCTGCTAATGTCAACCATCTAATTTACAAATACAGTGAATTATTTAATATTTTTTTATTTGCAAGCATAAAAAAACTGTTATGCTTCGTCGCACTTAAATCTGAATCCGCATTACAGTCATAGGTTTAAGTTAAATTTCACCTTCACTACTCTTTATATTATCAACTAAAAAATATTATGAAAGTAACAATATATGGATCAGGTTATGTTGGATTAGTCACTGGGGCTTGCTTGGCACAGGTTGGAAATGATGTGCTATGCGTCGATATTGATGAAGAAAAAACGGCATTACTGAATAGTGGTGGCATTCCAATTTATGAGCCCGGGCTTGATAAAATCGTCAAAGACAATATCGCTGCAGGTCGCCTGCATTTCACCACATCCGCCGAAGAAGGCACAAATCACGGCTTATTCCAGTTTATCGCTGTCGGCACTCCGCCTGATGAAGATGGCTCAGCGGATCTTTCTTATGTGTTAGCAGTAGCAAATTCAATTGCTGAACACATGAATGACTATCGTATTATTGTCGATAAATCCACCGTACCCGTTGGCACGGCTGATAAAGTCCACAAAACAATTGCGGATACACTTAAAGAAAGAGGCGTGGATGTTGAATTTGACGTTGTCTCTAACCCTGAATTTTTAAAGGAAGGAGCAGCAATTGATGATTTTATGAAACCTGACCGCATCGTTATTGGCACAGATAACCCACGCACTACCGAGCTTATGCGTGAGCTTTACGCACCATTTAATCGCAGCCATGACCGTTTGATTGCAATGGATATACGCTCTGCGGAGCTAACCAAATATGCCGCAAACGCGATGCTAGCAACAAAAATTAGCTTTATGAACGAGCTATCTAATCTTGCAGAGCTGCTTGGTGCAGATATTGAACAAGTTCGCAATGGCATTGGCTCTGACCCTCGCATTGGCTATAGCTTTATTTACCCGGGTTGTGGTTATGGCGGCTCATGCTTCCCTAAAGATGTGCAAGCCTTAGAACGCACAGCCAAAGAAGTTGGCTACCATGCTGAATTATTATCGGCGGTTGAGTCCGTCAATAATCGCCAAAAAGAAAAGCCTTTTGAAAAGCTACAACGTCACTATGGCGACCAGCTAAAAGGCAAAACCATTGCTCTATGGGGGCTTTCTTTTAAGCCAAATACTGACGATATGCGAGCTGCTTCCAGCCGAGTATTAATGGAGGCCTTATGGGATGCAGGAGCAACGGTGAAAGCCTACGACCCTGCTGCCTCTGAAGAATGCTTGCGAATTTATGGCAAGCGTGATGACTTGATAATTTGCGACACTGCCGATCAAGCCATAGCAGGGGCAGATTGTTTAACTATCGTTACCGAGTGGCAAGAATTCCGTAGCCCTAATTTTGATAATATTAAAGCAAAACTTAATGACCCTGTGATTGTTGATGGGCGTAATTTATATGACCCTGATTATATGGAATCAATTGGCATAAGCTATTATGCTATTGGACGGGGACTACTTTAATTTAATACACCACTAATCTAATAATTTTGCATCAAACTAGCCATTGCATTGACAATAAAGCTTTTAACTAAAGCGAATAAAAAATGAGTCTTGCCGTTGTTTACAGCCGAACCAATGATGGAATTCACGCTCCACTCGTGAGTGTAGAAGTTCATATTGCCAACGGATTGCCTGCATTATCCATTGTTGGCTTGCCCGAAACGGCGGTAAAGGAAAGCAAAGACCGTGTGCGAGCGGCTTTAATTAATTCTAATTTTCAGTTTCCAGATGGCAGAATCACCATCAACCTTGCACCAGCGGATATTCCCAAAGATGGCGGACGCTTTGATTTGCCGATTGCTTTAGGCATTCTCGCTGCTAGTGGACAAATCTCCGAAGCGGCTCTTGCTAATTATGAATTTGCAGGTGAATTATCCTTAGGCGGAAAACTACGCCCCGTAAAAGGTATTTTACCCACTGCCTATGCTGCCCAACAGGTAAAGCGTAATTTATTTGTACCCCGTGATAATGCCGATGAAGCGGCTTTGATTAAGAAATTACCCGTTTATTCCGCCACGCATTTATTAGAAGTGACCGCTCATTTTAATAATATTGAAACACTCAGCCCACACCCTCACGATATTCATGGCAAAACCCCACAATATAGCGTTGATTTAGCCGATGTTAGAGGACAATTCCAAGCACGGCGAGCATTAGAGATTGCTGCTGCAGGAGGGCATAATATGTTAATGGTCGGTCCACCGGGGACAGGTAAGACCATGCTTGCCAGTCGGCTTGTAACCATTTTGCCACCCATGACAGAAAAAGAGGCATTGGAAACTGCCACCATCGCCTCTATTAGTTTACACGGTTTTGATGTCAAAAATTGGGGGCTACGACCAGTCCGCGACCCGCATCACACTTGCTCAGGTGTTGCCCTAGTCGGCGGGGGTTCGCATGTTAAACCCGGGGAAATCTCACTGGCTCATAATGGCGTATTATTTTTAGATGAACTGACTGAATTTGATCGGCGTGTGCTAGAAGTTTTGCGTGAACCGTTAGAAACACAAAAAATCACCATTTCAAGAGCCGCAAGACAGGCAAGTTATCCCGCTAATTTTCAATTAATTGCCGCCATGAACCCTTGCCCACAAGGTTATGATTGTGATTTTCGTGATAACTGTAAATGCACACCGCAGCAACAACAACGCTATCGCTCTAAGCTATCTGCACCCTTTTTAGATCGCATTGATATTCAAATAGAAGTCCCACGATTATCTCGCAAAGAGCTACTGTCCAACGAGCAAGGAGAAAACAGCGAGCAAGTTCGACAGCGTGTACTGATTGCCAGAGAGCGACAATTATCACGCCAAGGCAAAGCCAATAGAGAGTTAAGCAACCGTGAAATTAATCAATACTGCCAACTCAGCAAAGCCCATGAAAATTTGATTTCAACAGCGATAGATCGCTTTAAACTCTCCGCCCGAGCCTATCACCGCATTCTCAAAGTCGCTCGCAGTATTGCTGATTTAGCAGAAAGTGACAGCATTCAAACAGAACACTTAACCGAAGCCTTATCCTACCGTTCATTTGAAAGACTGATGAATACAAATCAACAGAATATAGCGTTATAGAAATGTTCCATATTTAACAACATGTTGATTCCAATAAGGTGTATCTAATTTCTCTTTTTTGACACGACGACTACCTGATGATGCATGGATAAATTTACCATTGCCCGTATAAATACCAACATGATTCGTTCGCTTGTCTATTTTAAAGAAAATCATATCTCCTGGCTGAAGCTGTGAACGTGATAATTGCCGGCTTGCATTACGCTGTTTAGCTGAAGTACGTGGAATCTTTATGCCAACCTGTTTATAGCTATACCGCATTAAGCCACTGCAATCAAAACCCTGTGTTGGTGTTTCTCCTCCCCATTTATAGCGTGTACCGATGCTATGATGAGCCACTCTCATCAACTCTCTACGCTGTGGTGATAAATGATAATACTCGCTTGAATAACCGACCTGTTGACCTGAAGGATGTGGCAAAGGAGCACAAGCGGTTGATAATAAAGCCGTAGCAATAATGCTTATTGATAATAATGTTTTCATTTTTTTAGCCCAGTGTTGATAATTTATTTGCAGATCCCCATCTGCTTATTATTGGGTGACTCTATAATTGTAAATTAGTTCTAATTGGAACCTTAATATTGGATAACGTAATGTATGATGAACACTGGATGCGGTATGCAATCCAATTAGCAAGACAAGCTGAACTAGAAGGAGAAGTACCTGTTGGTGCAGTGTTAGTAGAAAATAATAAAATCATTGGCGAAGGTTGGAATCAATTAATTAATCAACATGACCCTAGTGCTCATGCAGAGGTTCAGGCAATTCGCTCCGCAGGTCAGAAAAAACAGAATTATCGTTTACCGAATACTACACTTTATGTCACATTAGAGCCTTGTTCTATGTGTGCTGGTATGATGATACATGCAAGGATATCCCGCTTAGTGTTTGGAGCTTATGATCCCAAAACAGGAGTAGTTGAAAGCTGTGATTATTTACTCACTGCAGACTACCATAACCATAAAATTGAAGTCTGTGGTGGTATATTACAAGCAGAATGTAGTCAGCAACTAAAAGATTTTTTCAAAAAAAAACGTGAACTTAAAAAGGAACAGAAAGACTAACTATATTAGTATTTTCTAATATTATTTTAAAAGGGGATTTATGCATTTTATTTCAACGAAAATAATACTAGGTATATTGATTGGCTTTAATATATCATTAACTAGTAACATCTTATTGGCAAAGGAAAAGCATAAAACTTGCATTAATCTAAGCAGTAAAAGCCTTAATGAACGGGCAAAACCATATTATAAAAGCATAAAAAAACATGCTAAACACTACAGTATTGATGAAAATTTAATTAAAGCCATTATGGCTGTTGAATCTTGTTATAATCGCACTGCTTTATCGCCTAAAAATGCTCAGGGTTTGATGCAATTAATACCTAAAACAGCTGCTCGCTTTGGTGTATTAGATAGCTATAATCCAGATCAAAATATCCGTGGTGGAACGCATTATTTAAATGTTTTAAAAAAACGTTATAAAGGCAACATGATTAAAACCATTGCTGCTTATAATGCAGGAGAAGGAGCCGTAGATAAATACAAAGGCATCCCCCCCTATAAAGAAACACAACGCTATGTAAAGAAGGTATTACATGTTTATGCAAAACTCAGTGATAAAAAAGTTACAGGTTTAACCTTCACAGATTCAAATATTCGCTATAATAAAAATGGACGAGTTTCCGTCCGTTACCGCTCACCATTTGTATCAGGAAAACCAGGGCGAAGTGGTTTAGCAATTAATAAACTCAAAGCACCTCATTTATATAAGCATTAATATCTATAAAACTAAGTTTGTAGATCGGACTAGCAATAGTATAGCTCGACAATTAGCCGGTTTCATTACAAACGTAGAGAGTTATATTTTATCTGCGATGCAAGTCTTCCAGTAAATCAAGACTAACGTAGCTTGCATTACCTGCATTACCCTGTAACACTGTGAATGGTTGATCCACTTCACCTAATTGGTCTAATACCAATACAGCTTGGCTAAAATCTTGCTCTTTAGTATAATCGTTAACCGTCACCAATGTTTTTAAACCTGCTGCAGTGGAAGATTTAATACCATTGTCTGAATCTTCAAAAGCAATACACTCATCAGCGGATACACTCATTTGCTCCATCGCATAGAGATAAATATCTGGGGCTGGTTTTTTAGCAGGAACAATATCCCCAGCAGCAATCACATCAAACCATTCAATAGACTCTTCACCCAAGGTTGAACTTAATAAATAAGTCACATTAGCGGGTGTAGTCGTCGTCGCAATAGCTAAACGATAGCCGGCTTTTCGGGCTTGTTTAATTAGCCGCTCAACACCTACACGAAGTGGAATTTCACCATTTTTTAGCATTTCTAAATAAAAATACGTTTTACGCTGATGTAAATGAACTGCAAATTCCTGTAAACCTGCTTCCGTGTCCGTACCCACAGGAGCATCACCTTCCAAATAATACTCAATATGATAACGAATTCGTTCCTTTCCCCCAGTAACGGTCAGTAATTTGGCATATAAATCAACTGTCCAGTCCCAATCTAAGCCTGCTTCTTGGAATGCTTTATTAAAAGCAACACGATGCCCATCACGTTCTGTATCAGCTAATGTTCCATCAACATCGAATAATAAGGCGTTAAGCTTTTTCACAGATCACCCCTAAATTAAAAAAGAACTAAAGATTCTATGTAAGCTAGACAAAGATGGCAATTATTTATATTTTTCAATATCAATGAATTACTTTTGCTTGTCTCGCCATAATAACTGTAATTTAGCATATTTTAAAAAAGCCCCTAGTCCATTGGTGTAAGCAATAGCTGCTCCTTCAATGCCATCACGAAAGCCTTGTTTAATAATAAAAAACTTAATAAAACTCGCAAAAGCATGGCTTAATGGAGCCCATTTAGAACAACTTTGTCCTTGCTCAAATAATTGCTGAGAAGCTAAATCAGAATAGCTATCGGCTTTTTTAAGCAAATCCCCGTAGCTATCAAAAGAAAAATGCTGAATTACACCTTGCAACTCATGAATTTCACCATCAGTTTGCCAACTTTCATGTACTTGCACGGGCTTCATTTTTCCTTGTCTGCGATCAACTAAGCGGACAACCCGATCAGGCCACCAGCTACCATGACGTATCCATTTACCTTGAAACCAGTTTTGTCGGGGCAAGCTAAACGCTGCAGGTTTATTAACTTGCGATAAGACCGTTTGAATCTCATCAATTGCCTCATCACTTAAAATTTCATCTGCATCCAAAAACAGCACCCAATGATGTTGGCAATTATCAATTGCCATTTGTTTTTGAGCCGCAAAACCGAGCCAATCTTGTTCAATAAAATTAACCGCGTAAGCTTTCGCAATATTTGCTGTATTATCTGTGCTGCCAGAATCGACAATAACAATGTCATCTGTCAATTTTTGGCTTTGTTGCAAGCTTTTAGCAAGATGTTTTTCTGCATTGAGCGTAATATAGCAAATAGAAAGTGGTGTCATGGCTGTGGTTTTCAGTGTTTTTTCATCGGCTATGCTATTCTACTCGAGTCGTCTTAATAACCCAAATTCAGTATGTCAGCCCCAAACAACCCACACATTCAAAAAGCCTTATACGATTACAAGCCCTATTGGGCAGAGTGTTATGGCACGTCTGAATTTCTGCCCATGTCGCGAGCGGAGATGGACGCTCTTGGCTGGGATTCTTGCGATATTATTATCGTCACGGGGGATGCCTATGTTGACCACCCCTCATTTGGCATGGCAATTATTGGACGGCTACTAGAAGCTCAAGGCTTTCGAGTTGGTATTATTGCTCAACCTGATTGGCATTCTAAAGATGCGTTTATGCAATTAGGCGAACCCAATTTATTTTTTGGTGTATCCGCGGGCAATATGGACTCCATGATTAACCGCTATACCGCTGACCGCAAGCCTCGCTCAGATGATGCTTATACCCCGGGTGGTTTAGGCGGCAGTCGCCCTGATCGAGCCTCATTGGTGTATTCGCAACGCTGCAAAGAAGCCTATCCGCATGTGCCAGTGGTGCTAGGTGGTATCGAAACCTCTCTGCGACGCATTGCTCATTTTGATTATTGGCAAGAAAAAGTACGGCGTTCTATTTTGCTCGATGCAACAGCAGATATTCTACTCTACGGCAATGCAGAGCGGGCAGTGGTCGAAGTCGCTCATCGTTTTGCTCGGAGGGATCAAGTCGCTGATATGACGGATATTCGCGGCACAGCATTTATTCGTAAAGATACACCAACAGGCTGGCAAGAAATTGACTCAACACGAATTGACCAACCGGGGAAAATTGACCGCATTATCAACCCTTATATCAATACACAAGAAATCAGCGATTGCGAACTAGAGCGACGCAATCAGCAATGGATTGACGACAAAAGCTATCGCCCCAAACGAAGCGATGAACACAAATTGCAATTTCACCCAAGGGCACAGCTAAAGCGGGAAACCACCGTTATCCGCCTTCCCGCTTATGAAAAAGTCGTCAATGACAAAGCCTTATATGCCCACGCAAACCGCATTTTGCATTTAGAAACCAACCCGGGGAATGCCCGCAAAAACACGGCAATGTTGATATTTGGCTAAACCCTCCGCCAATCCCTCTATCTACTGATGAAATGGATTACGTCTTTGCCATGCCCTTTGCCCGCGTACCGCACCCTAGCTATGGCGAGCAACGTATTCCCGCTTATGAAATGATTTGTTTCTCAATCAATATTATGCGTGGCTGCTTTGGCGGTTGTACTTTTTGCTCCATCACCGAACACGAAGGACGCATTATTCAAAACCGCTCCAAAGACTCCATACTGAATGAAATCAAAGAAATACGCGATAAAGTACCCGGTTTTACAGGAGTAATTTCTGATTTAGGCGGCCCCACCGCCAATATGTATCGCCTTGCTTGCAAAGACCCAAAAATCGAAGCCGCCTGCCGCAAGCCAAGCTGTGTGTACCCCAAAATCTGCCAAAATATGAACACCGACCACACTCCACTAAAAGAGCTATACCGCGAAGCTCGTCAGCTAAAAGGTATCAAACGTATATTGATTAGCTCAGGCTTGCGTTATGACCTTGCCGTAGAAGACCCCGAATATGTCAAAGAACTGGTAACACATCATGTCGGGGGCTACTTAAAAATCGCCCCTGAACACACCGAAGAAGCTCCCTTATCCAAAATGATGAAGCCCGGGATTGGAACCTATGACCGCTTCAAAGAACTGTTTGAAAAATACACAAAAGAAGCAGGCAAAGAGCAATATCTTATCCCCTATTTTATTGCCGCTCACCCGGGGACAAAAGATGAAGATATGTTAAACCTCGCATTATGGCTAAAAAAACATAACTTCCGAGCCGATCAAGTCCAAGCCTTTTACCCATCACCAATGGCAACCGCCACCGCCATGTACCACACAGGGAAAAACCCACTCAAAAAAGTCAGCTACAAAAGTGAAAGCGTAGAAACCGTCAAAAGCCCCGAACAACGCCGCCTACACAAAGCCCTACTACGCTACCACGACCCCGCAAATTGGCCACTCATCCGCAAAGCCCTACGCGATATGGGGCGTGCTGAACTCATCGGCAACGGCAAAAACCAACTCATCCCCGCCTACGACCCAGCGGAAAAAACCAAAAAATACCAAGCCCACCACCGCAAAAACTCCGCTGCCGCCCACAAAAAACGCATAAAAAGCAAACTACGCACCCAACACACAGGCTTACCGCCCAATGCCAAACGAAAAAAGAAAGGCTTGAAGAACTAAGTTACATAGATTGATAAAAAATCATCGTCTTAAGCTCTCTCTTAATGCAC
>JALWYT010000219.1 GCA_026992705.1 Thiotrichaceae bacterium | reverse complement strand
CTAATAAACGGGAGAAAGTGTCCTGCCCTTTAGTTGCTAAATATAAGCTTCTCCAAATAATAAAAATATATAAGCTAAGTAAAATAATGTTACCCAGTAAACCAAATTCTTCACCAAATACAGAAAAAATAAAGTCCGTGTGTCGCTCAGGTAGAAAATCTAAACGTGACTGATCTCCTTCTAGCCAACCTTTTCCATACGTACCACCTGAACCAATTGCAATTTTAGATTGAATAATATGATATCCCGAACCTAGACGGTTTGCCTCTGGATTAAATAAAGTTAACACGCGTTGTTGCTGATAATCATGCATACCATAAAAAAATAATAACGGTGCAGCAAGAGCAATTAAAACCAAAGCTGCAGTAATTAATTTCCACGATAAACCAGCAAAATAAATAACAAATAACCCAGCACTGGCAACTAATATTGATGTTCCCAAATCTGGTTGTTTAATAATCAAACCAATGGGCAACATAACAATAATTAACGCAATAAATAAATCTTTAAAACTAGGGGGAAGTGGTTTATCAGCAAAATAACGAGCAACCATCATAGGAACCGCTAATTTCATAATTTCTGAAGGTTGAAAACGGAAAAAGCCAAGGTCTAGCCAACGTCTAGCTCCCATTCCAACATGACCTTGAATCAATACTAAAACCAATAATAGTATTCCTCCACTATATATCCAAATAGTTGCTGATTGCATGGTTTTACTTTTTACCTGTGAAAGTAACAACATAACAACAGTTGCGATAAGGAAGTGTACTGCTTGGTGAGTCATCATACGATAATTTTCACCGCTAGCACTATATAGCGTAATACCACCGAGAAATATTAATAAAACCAGCCCTGATATTAGAATTAAATCCAGTTGTGTTAACCATCGAAATATTTTAGAAAATAATTCCATTAAGGTGCTTCCTTGTTATTCTTATCTGTTTGACTTTGCTCAGTGGGTTTTTCTCCTAGCTGTATTTTTTGCTCATCAGGAATAATATATCGCTTGAGTAAATATGCATCTATCATTTTACGACCTATTGGTGCTGCAACATGACTGCCACCACCTGAATTTTCCGCAATAATTGCTACTGCAATTTTAGGATCATGAGCTGGAGCAAAAGCGACAAATAATGCATGATCATGTAGGTGTTTTGCTAAACGATGGGCATTATATTGTTCATTTTGTCCAATACCAAAAACCTGGGCAGTACCCGTTTTACCTGCAATTTTGTAAGCAGCTCCTGCTCCTGAGCGTTTTGCTGTTCCATAACCTGAATGCATCACATGTATCATGCCATTAATGGGGGTATCCCACATTTTAGGGTCTTTAACTTTAACTTCAGGCAGATAGCTTGGTGGCTGAATGGTTTCAGGAACATTTTTTGACTTTCTAACGGCATGTAATAAACGAGGTTTTAAACGTTTACCTCTCATCGCTAAAGTGGCAGTTGCGGATGCTAATTGCATCGGTGTTGAAACCCAATAACCTTGCCCAATACCAATATTGACTGTATCTCCAGGATACCATGGTTTATTATATCGTTTCTTTTTCCATTCCCGTGTTGGCATTAAACCCGCACCTTCTGAAGGCAAGTCAACACCCGTTTTACCACCAAAGCCAAATTGCTTCATAAAGGGAGCAAAGCGATCTATGCCTAGGCGATAGGCTAAACTATAGAAATATACATCACAAGATTGAGCAATCGCATAGTCCATATTCACACTGCCATGTCCTCTTTTATTCCAACAGCGATAGCGATGTTTATGCCCTGGGACTTGAAAATAGCCAGGTGCTCTAATCCTAGTAGATGGATTAACAATCCCATAATGTAAACCTGCCATCGCAACAATGGGTTTAATCGTTGAACCAGCAGGATAACCGCCTTGAATCGCACGATTATATAATGGACGATCAGGATTATTTCTCAAGGCATTATAATTCTTATGAGAAATACCATTTACAAAAAGATTGGGGTCATACATTGGAACACTAGCCATTGCTAATACTTCACCATTATTTGGATCAATCGCAACAACCGCCCCACGTTTACCCTTTAACAGCGTCTCTGCTGTAATTTGTAATTTTAAATCAATACTTAAAAATAAATCCTCACCAACTGTAGGGTCTTCTTCTTTTTCTAATTTTTGTGGCTGTCCATGTGCATCAACCTCAATAACACGATAACCTGTTTTACCATGTAGTAGCTTTTCATGAAATTTTTCAACCCCAGATTTACCAATATGGGTTGTACCTTTATACTCCCGTTTGTCAATACGCTCTAAATCACGTTTGTCTATTTTTCCAACATAACCTAATACATGACCTGCTGTTTCCCCCCAAGGGTAATAGCGTTCCATACGTACATTAATATTTACTCCTGGAAAACGTGGTTGATTAACTGAGAAAATAGCCATTTCTTTCTCTGTTAGTTTTCCACGTAATAGTGTTGCCTGATAGCGACTATGACGTCGCATTTTTTGATAAAATTTTTGCTTATCTTTATCGCTTAATTTAATCAGTTTTTCTAAACGAGCAATGGTATCCTCAACTTTACCTTCAACATCATCTCGAATAATTTCAAGAACATGCTCAGAGCGATTATCAGCTAATACAATACCATTACGATCATAAATCAAACCACGAACAGGAGGAATAGGAATAGCTTTAAGGTAATTTTTTCTCGATTCTTCAGTATAATAATCATACTCTTTAACTTGCAAAATAAATAACCTAAAGATAATGATACTCATTGCAATAAAAACAATAACCGCAGCAACGAGAGAACGAGAATTAAAGAGCTTAAGCTCTTCATGTTCACTTTTTATAGATTCACCACGTTTTGCCATATTTTTTATTGATTAAGTTTTTATAATTTGCCTGAATAATAGCAATAGAAAGGTAATTAACACTATAACTATATACGTTAGTGGTAGCGAAATAATGATTATTCAATACCAAGCAAGCCTTTGATTAAGTTTAGTAAGCTCTGATCAAGTCATAAATTATTTTTCTACAGATCAAAAAATATGCAAATTTTTTCTCTCATGAAATTCGATTTGACTTAACTAAAGAGCACCGAAAAGAACATACATTATACTGTAATACAGAATACTTGTACTTAAATTTTAGGAATCTTACTAATATGAACAGAGATTCCTATAGAGAATTTTAGAATTTGGTGATATTGTAACAATCCCTATTTTTTGGATAAATGTTATTAATTAATTTTAGGAGATGACATTATGGATTTTAACGATGAGCTAGATGCAAAAGGTCTAAACTGCCCACTACCCATCTTACGAGCTAAAAAAGCAGTTGGAAAATTGGAATCAGGACAAGTTTTAAAAATTGTTGCGACTGACCCAGGTTCAGTCAAAGACTTTGAAGCATTCTGTAATCAAACGGGTAATGAGTTGCTAGAAAGCAGTGAAAATGGTGGCGAATTCACTTTCTATATCAAGAAAGCTTAAATCTAAGGGTTATTATTAGGTTTAAAAAGGGCACCTTAGGGTGCCTTTTTTATTATTATATTATTATATTATGACTAAAGAGCGACTAACCATTCCTAAAAGTTTGCGCCGCAATGTTGGCAAAGCACTTGTTGATTACCAACAAATACAAAATGGTGATCGTATACTGCTTGGTCTATCAGGAGGGAAGGACTCACTAAGTTTATTACACATATTAAGGCATTTTCAGCAACATGCTCCAATAAAATTTGAACTCGGAGCCGTTACCATTGACCCCCAAAGTGACGCTTTCGACCCATCACCTCTAATCCCCTATATGCAAGAACTAGGGATCGACTACCATTTTTGCAGTGAACCCATTGTCGATTTAGCTGAAAAACACATGGATAACAACTCCTATTGTGCCTTCTGTTCACGGATGAAACGTGGTCTTATTTACAAAACTGCAAGAGACAATAACTACAACGTAATTGCCCTTGCCCAACACTTAGATGATCTTGCAGAAAGCTTTTTAATGTCTGCATTTTTCGGTGGTAAACTAAAAACCATGAAAGCCAATTATATTATCGATCAAGGTGACTTACGTGTTATTCGTCCCCTAGTTTATACCCGAGAACGCCAAACTGCGAGCTTTGCTAAAGCTCAAAAACTCCCTGTAATTACAGAAAACTGCCCTACTTGTTTTGAAAAACCCACTCAACGGGAACACATGAAACAACTATTACTTGCAGAAGAAAAAGCCCATCCACAAATTTACAAAAGCTTACTCACCGCAATGCAGCCACTGATTAAAAAGGGGATGCCTAAATAATTAACAATACTAGAAACAGAGATGATGAATAAAAAACAAAGCTACCAACATTTTTCTGATTTTAATTTTTCTACAGTTGTATATAAGGCAATCAAACAAGCAGGATATAAAAAACCAACGGATATTCAATGTGCTGCGATACCCCCGATTTTACAAGGACGAGATGTACTTGCAGGTGCTGAAACAGGATCTGGAAAAACAGCAGCTTTCGCTCTGCCTTTATTAGAAAAGTTAGTTAAACAACGGAAAAAATTAGTACAAATACCTATAAAAGGTAAGCAAGTCTTCGCTTTAATTCTTGTACCAACACATGAATTAGCTATTCAAATATATGATGAAATTTCTAATTATGCAAAATTGATTACACCAAAAGTCCGAATATTCAGTGTATTTGGTGGTGTAAAGATGACCCCACAAGTGACGACATTGCGTAGTGGAGTGGATATATTAGTTGCAACACCAGCTCGGTTACTTGATCTATATTCACAAAATGCTGTTAAATTTAATCAATTAAATGTGTTCATTTTAGATGAAGTAGATCGCCTTGTTAAAGGTACCTTTAAAAAAGAAATAGAAGCCGTACTAAAACTACTACCTGATAAATATCAAAGCCTAATGTTTACTGCAACTTATCCTGATAGTATCCGCTATTTAGTACGTGGTTTACTGAAACAGCCTGTAATTATTAACATTGATCATCACAATGATGCCCAAATAGATCAGCGCGTATTGACTGTCAATCGTGAAAATAAAATGGCCCTTTTCGTTCATCTGCTTAATGAATTTAATTGGAAACAAATACTGGTCTTTTGTAGTGCTAAAAGGACTTGCGATAAGATTGCTCAACAATTAAAAACACAAGGCATAGTAGCCGTTGCCATACATGGTGATA
>JALWYT010000218.1 GCA_026992705.1 Thiotrichaceae bacterium | reverse complement strand
GTCAATATATACTTGTTTTTATTATATTAAGTTCTGTATAAGCATAGGTCATAAGTAGGAATTTTACATGTGTTATAAAAATTTTTATGATTTTGAATAATAATAAAATGAGAGAATAGAAATGATTGAGAAAACAGCAGTAGTGATTAGTACGAATCAAGGTTATGCATGGGTTAGGGCAGAGCACACAACATCAAGTTGTTCAGTGTGTTCATCATTAGGCTCATGTGCAAGTATAAGTAGTTTTTTTACAGCGTCTAATATGGACTCTGGAAAAATTCAAGTTGCTAATCCTTTTCATGCCAAACCAGGTGATCATGTTATTGTAGGCTTACCTTCAAATGGCTTGTTAAAAAGTTCCATATTGGCTTATTTGTTACCATTAATGAGCTTGGTTATCTTTGCATTTCTTGGTAATGAACTATTCACCTGGTTAGGTGTAAATGGTGAATTTGGCTCAATTTTAATGGGAATTGCTGGGCTGTTTGCTGGCTTACGTTTTTCAGATACCCTTATTCAACATTCAGAACTTAAAGAAAAGCTACACCCCGTTATTTTAAGAAAAAACATAAGCACAGAGGAGCATACTATTAAGTTCCTAACACCTGTGACGTAATTTTTTAATAAGCTCTGATTAAGTCAGGCAGAATATAATGGTACTAAAACTGCTTATGACTTTGTCAGAGGTATTTTAATTATTTGTAATGGATTGCTAATCAGTTGTTGAAAATTCCCACCTAACCCCTATCATTTGTTGTTTCATTCATCTCATATAAACTACAGGCTTTAGAAATGATCAAGGCAAGTCACGCTTTTATAATTTCCCTTCTTTTATTTTTCTTTCATTCAGCTTTTGCGGTAGAAGGCTTACCTGATTTCACCCAATTGGTTGAAAAACATGGTGCTGCGGTTGTTAATATCAGCACAACATTAAAGAAGAAGTCTCATAAAGATTTATTTAAACATGGGTTTGGTGGTTCTTCCGAAATAGATAAAGCACTGGAAGAGTTGCTCAAACGGTATTTTGATTTTGGGAATGAATCACCCTATGGTTATAAAGCTCATCCACTTGGCTCTGGCTTTATTATTTCAGCAGATGGTTATGTGGTAACTAATCACCATGTAATTGCCGATGCAGATGAAATTACGGTCAAATTAACTGATAGACGTGAGTTCAAAGCCAAATTAATCGGTAGTGATGAGCGGAGCGATGTTGCTTTATTGAAAATTGACGCAACAGGCTTGCCATTCTTGCACTTAGGTAATTCACAAGACCTCAAAGTTGGTGAATGGGTATTGGCGATTGGCTCTCCGTTTGGTTTTGATAATAGCGTAACAGCAGGGATTGTGAGTGCTAAAGGGCGGAATTTACCCACAGATAATTATGTTCCGTTTATTCAGACGGATGTTGCCATTAACCCCGGTAATTCAGGTGGGCCTTTATTTAATTTAGAGGGTGATGTTGTCGGCATTAACTCACAAATTTACAGCCGTTCGGGTGGTTTTATGGGCTTATCCTTTGCGATTCCGACAAAAGTTGCGGCGAACGTTATCGAGCAATTAAAAACAAAAGGCAAAGTAAGCCGAGCATGGCTAGGTGTGTATATTCAAGAGGTTAATAAACAGCTTGCTGAAAGCTTTAAAATGCCACACCCAACGGGTGCATTGGTTGCCAAAATTATTAAAGATGGCCCTGCCGTTGGGCATTTAAAAGTCGGTGATGTCATTCTTGAGTTTAACGGTCAAATCGTTCCCAGTGTTTCTAAGCTACCCAATATGGTGGCACAAGCTGAAATTGGTAAACCCGTTGACATAAAAGTATTGCGGAATGGTCAGGAACAAACTTTGAGTATTACGTTAAGTGAATTACCCAAGCCTGATGAAATTGAGAAAACCGCAAGCACTCCTAAGGCTGCACCTAAAGTCATTAAACCCACAAAGATTTTAGGCATGGAATTCAAAGACCTTGATGACAAAATGCGTAAAAGCAGTGGTGTTGAGCATGGCGTATTAGTCAGCAAAGTTGACGAAGGGGCAGGGCGTGAAGCAGGTTTAATCCACGGTGATATTATTTCGATGATTGATGGCGAACAAATACAAAACCTTGAGCAGCTAAAAACAAAGATTAAATCGCTGCCAGCGGGTGAAAGTGTCGCGGTATTAATCCACCGAGATAATACGGCTCGCTTCGTCGCTTTAAAAATTCCTGATGATTCATCCAGCCAGTGAGTGAAAAAAAACGAATAACCCTGTATCATCGCATCGGCTGCCATTTGTGCGAACAGATGGCAGCTTCTTTGTATGCATTACGAAAAGAACTGAACGTTGAAGTTGAGTTAATAGATATTGATAAAGATGATGAACTCCGTAAACGCTACGATGTAGATGTTCCTGTTGTGGCTTATCGTGATGAAGTCATTTTTTATCACTTTTTTGATGAAGAACAACTGCGAAATGCCTTACAAGCAACAAGCGATGGTGAATAATTTACATGGGTGAAGCAAATAAAAATATTCGTAATTTTTCGGTGATTGCACATATTGATCACGGAAAATCCACATTATCAGATCGTTTTATTCAAGAGTGCGAAGGCTTAAGCGAGCGTGAAATGGAGGCTCAAGTCCTAGATTCTATGGAGTTAGAACGAGAGCGTGGCATTACCATTAAAGCTCAAAGTGTTTCACTGGATTACACAGCAAGCAATGGCGAAACCTACCACTTGAACTTTATTGATACCCCCGGGCATGTGGACTTCTCCTACGAGGTTTCACGCTCACTTACCGCCTGTGAAGGGGCTTTGTTGGTGGTTGATGCTTCACAAGGGGTTGAAGCCCAAAGTGTTGCGAATTGCTACACTGCCATCGACTTGGACTTAGAAGTTGTTCCCGTCCTCAATAAAATTGATTTACCTGCCGCTGATCCTGACCGTGTTTCCGAAGAAATTGAAGAAATTATCGGCATTGATGCCACAGATGCTGTGCATGTGAGTGCTAAAACAGGGGAAGGTGTCATTGAGTTATTAGATCAATTAGTTGAGCGTATTCCTCCACCAACAGGTGATCCTGATGCTCCTTTAAAAGCTTTAATTATTGATTCTTGGTTTGATAATTATTTAGGTGTTGTTGCCTTAATTCGTATTTTTGATGGCACACTCACTAAAAAACAAAAAATACAATTTATGGCAACAGGGGATCATGCCTTAGTTGATCGTGTTGGTATTTTTACCCCCAAAATGAAAGATTTAGACAGCCTAACCGCAGGCGAAGTCGGCTTTGTTATCACGGGTATCAAAGAGATTGATTCGATTAAAGTCGGGGATACCATCACCTCAGCAACGCAGCCCGCCGAGCAAGCGTTAGCTGGCTTTAAAGAAGTCCAGCCGCGTGTTTTTGCAGGTATTTTCCCCGTCTCATCAGATGATTATGAAAGCCTACGCGATGCACTTAATAAACTTCGCTTAAATGATGCCTCTTTGCACTACGAGCCAGAAAATTCACAAGCACTTGGCTTTGGTTTCCGCTGTGGATTTCTCGGCATGTTGCACATGGAAATTATCCAAGAGCGGCTGGAAAGAGAATATGACCTTGACCTTATCACCACTGCACCAACGGTTATCTATGAAGTAGAAAAAACCGATGGTTCGGTCATCAATATTTACAGTCCTGCGGAATTGCCACCGATTAATAAAATCGCTGAAATTCGTGAGCCAATTATTCGTGGAACAATCTTGGTTCCCCATGAATACGTCGGCAATGTGATTACACTTTGCATTGAAAAGCGTGGCGTGCAAAAAGAAATGCAATATATGGGCAATCAGGTGTCTATTGTTTATGACCTGCCATTAAGTGAGGTGGTTTTAGACTTCTTTGATCGGTTAAAATCGGTGAGTCGCGGCTATGCCTCATTTGATTATGAGCTTGATCGCTTTGAAGCGTCCGACCTTGTGCGAGTCGATGTATTAATCAACGGTGATAAAGTTGATGCTTTAGCCGTCATGTTGCACCGTGATAATGCTCAAGCCCGTGGGCGTGAACTCACAAGCAAAATGAAAGAAATTATCCCACGGCAGATGTTCGATGTGGCAATACAGGCGGCAATCGGCAGTAATATTATTGCTCGCACCAATGTCAAAGCATTGCGTAAAAATGTAACGGCAAAATGTTATGGCGGTGATGTTTCGCGTAAACGTAAATTATTAGAAAAACAAAAAGCAGGTAAAAAGCGAATGAAACAAGTGGGCAATGTTGAAATCCCACAAGAGGCTTTTTTAGCTGTCTTGAGAACTGATGATAAATAAGAAACTACTCAGCATAGCAGGTAAATTCTTTATCACTTTTAAATGGAGTAGTTACCTTGAAATTTAATAATAGGAAAAAACTATGAATTTTAATTTAGAACTTTGGCTAGTTGTTGCAACGGCTGTAACAGGGGCAATATGGTTGCTATATGTTTTATTTGCTAAAAAGAAAAAAAATATTAACTTAGTTACAGATAGTAGTACTGAACCATTAATTGTTGAATATGCCAAATCATTTTTTCCTGTTTTATTCATTGTTCTACTTTTGCGTTCATTTATTGCAGAGCCCTTTCGTATTCCCTCAGGTTCAATGATTCCAACCCTAGAAGTCGGGGATTTTATTCTCGTTAATAAATTTAGCTACGGTATTCGCCTACCTGTGTTACATACCAAAATTATTGAATTAGGCAAACCAAAACGTGGCGATGTTGTTGTATTTCGTTACCCTTTGGATAATAAAACAGACTATATTAAGCGAGTGATCGGTTTACCCGGTGATAAAATACGCTGGGAAAACAAGCGTTTATTTGTTAATGGAAAAGAGGTGCCTCATATACCAATTGGACAATTTGAAGCTCGTGATCAGCATAATCAAACCCACCAAACATTACGCTTGTCAGAAAAACTAGGTGATGTTGAGCATGATATTGTAATAGTTCCTAACACAATGGGACCTGTTGGAGAGACTATTGTACCTGAAGATCATTACTTTGTAATGGGAGATAATCGTGATAACAGTAATGATAGTCGTTACTGGAAATTTGTTCCTGAAAAAAATCTAGTCGGTAAAGCCATGTTCGTTTGGATGCATTGGAGTATAGGTGGTGACGGTATTAAACTGTCTCGTATTGGGACGGTAATAAAATAATAAATTAAAGTATAAATTATATTAAGC
>JALWYT010000217.1 GCA_026992705.1 Thiotrichaceae bacterium | reverse complement strand
ATTGTGTATAAGTTGAGTAATTATAGAAAGTTATATTGATTTTGTATTTTCTTTTACATCCTTAGATGAGGTAACAGGTATACGCGGTACATTTTCAATCATATCAGTTTTAACTATAGTTTTCTTTGCTTGTAAGCCTAATTCCGTAAACCGTCTAGCACTAGGTAATACACTTCGTTCTAGAGAACCAATAGCTTTATTATAGTACTCAACACTGCTGCTTAAACTCTTACCTAATCGTCCCATATGTTCTGAATAAATAGCAACACGTTTATATAATTCTTCACCAAGTTCACGAATTTTTTCTGCATTTTCTGCAAGGCTTTCTTGTTTCCAGCCGAATGCAACGGCACGGAGTAGTGCCACTAAACTACTAGGAGTTGAAAGAATCACACGCTCTGCTAAAGAATCAGCTAATAGAGATTTATCATACTCTAATGCAGCGGATAAAAACTGATCCCCTGGGATAAATAAGATGACAAAATCAGGGGCTTTTGTAAACTGCTCCCAATAACGTTTGCTAGCTAACGCTCGCATATGGTTACGCACGATTTTAGCATGTCGTATTAGTTGTAGTTTTTGTTCTGTTTCATCCTCGGTACTTGCAGCATCTAAATAGGCATCCATTGGAGTTTTAGCGTCGATAATTAATTGCCGTTTGTTAGGCATGTTTACGACCATGTCAGGACGAATTGTGCGATCTTTACCATTTTGGTGAACTTGCTCAATAAAATCACAGTATTCAACCATGCCTGCTAATTCTGCAATGCGTTTTAGGCTGATTTCCCCCCATTGTCCACGAACTTCTGGACGACGTAGTGCGGTGACTAATTTGCGTGTTTCTTGGCGTAGACTAGCTTGATCATTGGCTATGGTTTTAAGTTGCTCTGTTAATGTACTAAAGGACTTACGTCGTTCTTGTTCTATTTTATGGACTTGCTGTGTTGTTTTTTCTAGGGCTTCTTGTATTGGTTTGATTAAGTTATCAACAGCTTCTTTACGGTACTCTAAATCTATTTGTGCAGAGCTATGAAATCGAGCTAGTGTTTCTTGAGCTAGTTGTAAAAATTGATCACTATTAGTTTTTAATGCTTGCTGAGATAAGCTTGCAAATGCATTATAAAGTTGGTCATGAGACTCATCTAACATTTGTAAACGCTCTTCATGCAGTTTGTCTAAGGTTAATTTTTCAAGCTCTAGTTGTGTGACTTTTTTGAGAGCATTTTGTAGGGGAGTATTAAATATAAAGTAAGCGACTAATAGCCCTAAAAAAAACATAAATACAGCAATCAATACCAATATATTATTGGCGATAAAATGACTTAGTGACATAATTTGCCTTATTCTTTCCGTTTATCCAAAATACTTTTCACCTTGGTTAATAATTTGTATCCATAAAGTAGTTTTTAACGTACTGGCAATTTAAGAAACAAAATTGGAAAATCAAAATGAAAAAAATATTTTTTATTATAGTTAGTTATCTAGTATTTGCATTACCTGCTTTTGCCGTAACCCAGTTAGAAAATGGTACAGCAAGCCATTTTAGTGATTATATCGGAAAAGGGAAATGGACGGTTTTGGAAATATGGAGTTATAACTGCCATATTTGTAAGAAAACTATCCATCATCTTGCTGACTTCGATGTCATTGCGGATGACTATAATGCTCAAGTGATTGGGGTATCAATAGATGGTGAACAAAATAGGGAAAAGGCTAAACAGTTTGTGGCTAATAATGACTTAGAGTTTACTAATTTGTTAGCAACACCAGAAGATGCTGATGCTTTAATTGCAAACTATATACCGAATACGCACTTTATTGGTACACCAACAATTATGCTTTTTACTCCAGAGGGAAAGTCTGCTGGTTATATTGTTGGTCCAGTAACGGTTGATGAATTAGTAGCATATTTTAACTCACAGAAGAATAATGTCATTGAGAGTAAGAAAACTGAAAAGAAAGCACAAGTTATGTAAAAAAGCACGATCATAATACGATTAATTATTATGATCGAGCAGAAGTGAGTTACTATTTACAGGCGTAACGAATGTAGCGGAACTCGCCTGTTGTTGTAATCATTTTTATAGTATGGCAGTTAGGGTGGCTTGGAGTTGCTACCCTTTTAATGTAAATAATACGTCCTTTATGGCGTTTTTGTACGGCTGCTTTGACTTGTAAAGTTGATATATGTCCCGTTGTTGGTCCTTCCATATGTACAGTTGCTGCTGTTGCAAATCCTGTAGATAAAATGCTGCCCAAAAACATTACTTGAAGTATGTTTTTCATTTAAGTTATTCCCTAATAAGATTTAGATTAAATTTACCAATATGTGAATTTATAGAGGTGTCCTTCAAGGTCTTCTGATTAAGCTGGAGATTTCACTAAGTATCGGGTTAGTATCATTGTAGTAGCAACTCCAGGTGGGTCAATTTTCTTTTACTCAGGAAGTTCTACCCGATTTAATAGAAATTTCTTTAGAATCCCGTTGATTTGACTCTACTATATTTTTTGTGGGCAAAAATATAGCAAAATTATCTTAATAGTGAATGAATTTTGTTACATTTTGTTACAAATTTAGAATATACTTATATTATAAAATTATAAGTGTATTTTGACGTTAACACATTAAGAATATTATCAATCCAAATTAATTGCTTGCAGATTGAAAGTAGCCTCTATACCTTTAAGCATAAGATTGATCGATTATATATAACTTAAGGAAATTACTATGAGATTTACATTACTTACAGCAACAGTATTCTTACTTTCAAATTCAATTGTTATAGCCAATGGGGTAAATATTACTCAACAGACAAATGCACCGACAGCCCCACAAAAGGTCGTTACAAATAACATTGTACCACCGCCACCACCACCTGTTATGACATATGGTATGATGCCAAATAATAATACAACAGGTTTTGCTATGCCCAATGTAAATTTAAATAGAGGTACAAGTTGGAAGATGCCAACAATGAATATGGGTAATGGTAAAGGAACACATTTTAATATGCCTAGCTTCAATATGGGGAAAAGTTTTGGAAATAATAGTCATGCCTTCAAAATGCCTAGTTTCAATATGGGAAAAAGTTTTGGTACGAATAGCAATGGTTCAAGTTGGTCAATGCCAATGATGAGAAACAATGGTAGTAATTGGAAAATGCCAAGATTTAGCTCACCAGATGGATCAACTTGGAATATACCAATGATGGGGAATAGTAACTCAGGTTGGAGAATACCTTGGATGAATAATTCAGGTTGGAATATGCCTTGGTATTCAAATAATACTTCTAATGCTTCAGGATTTAAAATGCCATCAATGAATAATAATGGGTTTAGCATGCCGAATATAAATATGCAAAAGAATACTCAAGCTATGATGTCACCACAAGTACAGCCTCAAGTTCCTGTTGCTCCTACTGTATCCAGTTACAACTGGAAAAATACGGGGTTTTATCAAGTTGCACCAAGCCAGGCAACAGTACAAACGACCCAAAATGGTGATGATAAATCTGAGACTAAACAAGTACAAAGTAAGCAAATGGAAGGAAAATAAAAAGTAGGTAAAATTATGTGTTCGTTTCCAAATAAATGTGGGAACGAACACATTTATACGGTCTTTTACAGGGGTGTATAATTTAATAAAATTTTTAAAATCTATTGAGATTCTGAACTTTTTAACTTCATTTTGACTTTTAAGTCAGCATAGTTTTCTTTAACAATATCTAGATTTGGATTTCCATCTGGATAGTTTGCATTCAAAATTCTAATAGCTCGTTTGTAGTGCTTTTCTGCGGTTTTAAAATCTCCTTTATCTTCATAAAGTGAAGCAAGATTATTTTCAGTAATAGCAATTGAAGGTGCATTTAAACCATCTAACTTTTCTTTTATTGCTAATGCTTTAAGAAAATAACGTTCAGCTTTATCAGTATCACCTTTAGCCCTATATAATTCTGCGAGGTTATTATAACGTATTGCAATATCAGGGTGTTCTTCAAAACCAAAGGTGGTTTGTAAAATCGTTAGAGATTGCTTATATAGTTTCTCAGCTAAATCATATCGTCCTGTTTCACGGTATAGTTCGCCTAAGTTATTTAAAATAGGGGCGGATGATATATGACCTTGACCAAATTTTGCTTCAGCAGTACGTAATGCCCGTAAATAAAGTGGTTCTGCTTTATCAATATCATTTGTTTTACGATATAATTCAGCTAAGTTATTGAGTGTTTTAACAATAGAAGGATGCCCTTTGCCTAATGTTTTCTCAGTAATAAATAAATCACGTTGATACAATTCTTCTGCTTCATTAAGTTTTCCCATACCACGATAAACTTCTGCTAAGTTGTTTAACCGTATAGATGTTTCAGGATGGAAGCGTCCTAATTTATCTTCAACAATAGTAAGTGAACGTTCAAAGAGTGGTTTAGCTTTGTTATATTCTTCTTTCTTCAAATAAAGACTAGCTAGGTTGTTTAAAGTATCAGCAACAGCTAAATTTTTTTTTCCTAAGGTTTTTTCCATTAAAGTAAGTGCACGCTGATATAGTGGTTCAGCTGCTTCGTAATCACCACGAGCTAAATCAATATTTGCAATATTCGATAAACTATTTGCAACTGCAGGGCTTGATTCTCCTGTTGCTTGCATATTTATTTTAAGTGCTCGCTGATACAATATATCTGCTTTGTCAAATTCCGACTTTCTTTCATACAAACTTGCTAAATTATCTAGAACAGTGGCAATTGAAGGGTGATTTGCCCCTAAAAGCTGACTTTTCATATCAATGACTTGATCATATAATTTTTCAGCCTCATCAAAATTACCCATTTCCGTATATAAATAAGCGAGTTCATACATAACATCTGCATATTCAAGAGATCCGTTACTGTTATTTTTATAAATATCTAGGGCTTTATTTAATAAAATAGCTGCTTTGTTATTGCTACCGTGCTCTCTTTCTTTAATTCCTTCTTGATAGAGATAAGTTGCAACAGTTTTTTGGCCTTCATCTAATTTTTTTTCTACTTTTATAGGTTTGATCGGTTCTTTAATATGAGTTTCTTTTAATGGTTTATTAGTCTTATTATTTGCCTCCTCTAATGCCGTTGTGCTAGCTTCTTCTGCTAAAACTGACGTAAATGCAACAATAGCTAATGTACTTAGCAATAATTTATATTTCATCTAACCCTCTCCCATTTATTGTTATAGATTAAGCTAAA
>JALWYT010000216.1 GCA_026992705.1 Thiotrichaceae bacterium | reverse complement strand
CCTTATATCTAGCACTAAAAGAGCAAGGAATCCTAGTAAGATATTTCGCCTACCCACGCATTAAGGATTATTTGCGTATTACCATTGGCACAGATGAGGAGATGCGGGTGTTTATTCAGAAGCTTGGAGAGATTTTAAAGGAGTAATTTAATGTCTAGCATTCGGCTGTGGCTGATAGTGTTTTATATTAGCTTGTTTTATATGCCGAATTTGTTGTGGACGGATGAAGTGACGGTGCCTTCGCAGGCAGAGAAAGAGCTTAATGATACCTTGGCTTCGCTTGATGCGATTACTCAAATAAAACTGAGTTTGACGAAAAAGCTGAATATATTACGAGGGCAGTTGAAGGTTGCGGTTACGGATTCTGAGAAAGATTATTTACGCGATGAAATTGCTTCGGTTGAGGAGAAGCTTCATAGTATTGATACCGATTTTGAGACGATTGCAACAGATATTGATTTATCGGTTATCAAATCACTTCCTGAGAAAAAATTTAATCTACAAAATGAGATAGTTTCACTGCTCAAGCCGATTGTTGAGGAGTTGAATCACGTCACTAAAGATGTTCGTAAAAAGTCAAAACTTCGGGAGAAAATTGCTCTTTACAAGGAAAAATTAGAGTATGCCAATAAGGCATTAGAGAGCATTAATAATTTATTGGAACATGCGGGTAAGCGGAAGCAACTAAAGAAAATTCTAACGTCTAAAAAGGCAAATTGGCAACAACAAGTATCTTTTTTTGAAAGCCAATATCAAAGTGCGAGTTTGCAGTTAAAAAAGCTTGAAGAGGCTGAAGTTCCGTTCACAGTATCGACACGAAATTATCTCAAACAATTTTTTCAGGAGCGGGGTTTTTATTTATTTCAAGCCTTTATGCTAATTGTGTTTATTTTATTGCTGGCACAATTTAGCCGTACTTTGATGAAGCGATTTATTCCCGCATTTAGTCGCAAGCAGCGTAGTTTTCGTATGCGGTTGCTGGATTTATTTCATCGCTTAATAACCATTATTCTATTAATTGTTGGTCCGATGTTAGTTTTTTATCTGGCAGAGGATTGGGTGCTATTTAGTTTAAGTATTTTATTATTAATCGGCGTATTGTGGACGCTGAGGATGACGATTCCACACTATTGGAGTCAGATTCAATTGTTTCTAAATATTGGCTCCGTGAGAGAAGGAGAGCGAATATTTTTGGAGGGCTTGCCTTGGCGGGTGGCGGTGATTAATGTATTTTGTACCTTGGAAAACCCTGTGGCTAATATTCGCCAGCGTGTTCCGATTCGGGATTTGGTGAACTTAAAATCTCGACCGTGCTGTGGTGATGAGCCTTGGTTTCCTTGTGCAAAAGGGGATTGGGTGATTTTATCGGATGGTATTCGTGGCAAGGTTGTGGGCATCTCGCATGAATTGGTTAAATTGGTGCAGCGGGGTGGTGCTCATAAGACGTATTTAACAACGGAGTTTTTGGCATTGTCGCCGTTAAATCTATCCGTTGATTTTAGAATTAAAGAGACGATTGGCATTGCTTATCATCATCAAGCAGAAAGCACGAATATTATTTTAGATAAACTCAAAGAGCATATTATGCGTCGTATTCAAGAGGAAGGTTATGCGGATGATTTATTAAACCTTCGCGTTGAGTTTGAATATGCGAATACATCCTCTTTGGATTTGGTTGTAATTGCTGACTTTGAAGGGCGAATGGGGGATTTGTATAATCGCTTACGTCGAGCGATACAGCGTTGGTGCGTGGATGCTTGTACTGAAAATAATTGGGAAATACCGTTTACACAAATTACGTTGCACAGTGTTAATGACGACTAAAAACAAATGATTAAATTATTATTTAGAGTGGCTATTTTTAGTTGCTTATTGGGTGCTTCTGCTGCGTATGCCTTGGAAACTGATCAATATATGGTATGGGGCAAGCAGCTCAATGATGTGACGGCTTACTTAAATGGTTTTATTAATAAACGCACATGGCAGGCGATTGATGAAATTAATCATTTGCCGATAGAGCAGCGAAAGGGCTTGAGCTGTGAAGATGTGCATCACTATATTCTGAAAAGTTATAACCGAAACAAGGGCATGGATTTTATTTCAGAGATAGAACGCCTTGTTTATGATGACCCGACCTTATCCCGCTATCCACCACAAAGTACGGGAAAAATAGCGACAATCAATCAATCAATTTATCGAAAGAGCAAGCTGTTTAAGCTCAAAATGTTTGGTATCAATATAAAAGTTAATGGGATTTACACAGGAGTTGATAAGACAGATCATGTGTTTCGCACAGGTTATGGCTATTTTGAAACGTATAAAAAACAACGAGCAAAAGGCAAAACTGAAAAACAGGCATTGATTGCGGCAATTCGTAAAGGAATCAAGCAGGAAAAAACCTATTATGGTTATTGGGTTTCTGGGGTGTTTTCCTATGCTGATTTAGAGGCAAACTATCAGGGGTTGCGTTTTCATCGTAATTTTTGCGAGGGGGAGAAGCCGTATTTGTTCCCACTAAAAAATGCTTCTTGGGGCTTTTCGCATTCAATTAATTTGGCGGATTATGTCAACCCTTGGTTTGATGAGTCGTATAATACGAATGCCTATTTATCGTTTCGCTTTAAAAGTATCTATCCTGAATTAAAAAAATATTGTAGTGAGCAGGGAATGCAATGGGTAAAAGAACGCGATCATTATTATTCCATGTGGCAAGGTAAGGAAAGCTTTTCAGTGAGGTATTTAAAAGGCTTAATTGCAAAAGGCAAATTACCTAACCCTGAAAAATTTAGCTTACAGGCTATTTGTAAGTAAACATAAATATCTAAAAAGGCTAGCTTTTTACACATACATTAGGATATATAAATATAGATATATTCTGTTTATATTATTTAATTTTCCCCAGGTTATTATACAATTCTCCTCATGATACAACTTAATCAACTTGTTTCTTATATTAATCAGTTACTAGATATTCATTCATTTAAAGACTATGCACCTAATGGCTTGCAAGTTGAGGGTAAAAGTTCAATTCAGTGTGTTGTTACGGGAGTAACGGCAAGTATGGAGTTGATTGAGGCAGCAATTAAATTAAAAGCGGACGCAATTTTAGTTCATCACGGTTATTTCTGGAGAAATGAACCGCTTGAAATTACGGGTATGAAGTATCAGCGTATTAAAGCTTTAATGGATTATGATATTAATCTATTGGGCTATCACTTGCCGTTAGATGCTCATCCAGAATTGGGTAATAATGTTCAATTAGCTCATCATTTAGGGATCAATATAGAGGGTGCGATGCGTATGCAGGGAACGGATTTAGGAAATATTGGCTCATTTCCAGAAGAACTTAGCTTGCAAGCTTTAAGTAATAAAATTGAAACAGCTTTATCACGTAAGCCATTAGCTATTTCTGCGGGTGAGCATCCAATTAAAACGGTTGCGTGGTGTACCGGCGGTGCTCAGCATTATATTAATGATGCTGTAGCTTTAGGAGTTGATGCCTATATTTCAGGCGAAATTTCAGAAAATACAACGCATATTGCTCGTGAATCGGGTATTCATTATTTTGCGGCTGGGCATCATGCCACAGAACGCTATGGTGTACAGGCATTAGGTGAGCATTTAGCGGATAAATTTAATATTGAACATCATTTTGTAGATTGTGATAATCCTGCCTAATATTCAACTTAATTTCCATTAAAAAATAGTGCTTTTATTTTTCTATATTTTTCAATATTTTGTTATTGATTTAAGTCTTTTTTATGACAAAAAAATACTATTTGAACTTGACCTTAATCCTATCTTGAGCGATGCTACGCGGGTTTTTTAGCATCTTCTAATATACTCATCACTCAGTCAGTGATATTTGGGCGAGTTTATTAGGGGTATTACTGATTTATTATTTTTGTTGGGAGTGAGCAATGGCGAATTCTGAGGTCGACACAAGTCGTCGCCGTTTCCTAATCGGTGCCACATCTGTTGTAGGTGCCGTAGGAACTGGTACGATCGCTGTCCCGTTCCTTTCTTCTTGGAATCCAAGTGCAAGAGCATTAGCAGCAGGTGCACCTGTTGAAGTTAATGTTTCCAAGATTGAAGATGGACAGTTAATACGTGAAATTTGGCGTGGCAAGCCAGTATGGGTTGTCAAACGTACAGAAGAAATGGTGAAAAACCTACCTTCAATTAATCCAAAGTTAAAAGATCCAAATTCTGATGTTGAGTCACAACAGCCTGCATATGCAAAGAATGAAGCACGTTCACGCAAGCCAGAATATTTAGTATTAGTAGGTATTTGTACACATTTAGGCTGCTCTCCAACCTATAGACCAGAATTAGCCCCTGATGATTTAGGTGCAGACTGGAAAGGTGGTTGGTACTGCCCATGTCATGGCTCTCGCTTTGATTTGGCTGGTCGTGTTTTTAAAGGCTCACCTGCAGGAACAAATTTGGTTGTACCTCCATATTATTTCAAAACAGATAATATTATCTTAATTGGTGAAGATGGGGAGGTTGCATAATGAATAATTTAGTTCAGTGGATTGATGAACGCTTTCCACTTACAAAAGTATGGAATGAGCATCTTGCACAATATTATGCACCAAAGAATTTTAATTTTTGGTATTTCTTTGGTTCACTTGCGATGTTAGTTCTTGTAATCCAAATCGTATCTGGCATCTTTTTAACAATGCACTTTAAACCTGATACAGGTATGGCATTCACTTCTGTTGAATATATTATGCGTGATGTACCGGGTGGTTGGTTTATTCGCTATATGCACTCAACCGGAGCCTCTGCCTTCTTTATTGTAATTTATTTACACATGTTCAGAGGCTTAATGTATGGCTCATTTAAAGGTAAACGGCAGTTAGTTTGGTTGATTGGTATGGCATTATACCTCGCTCTTATGGCTGAAGCATTTATGGGTTACTTATTACCTTGGGGGCAAATGTCTTTCTGGGGTGCACAAGTAATTATCAACTTATTTAATACGATTCCTGTCATTGGTAATGATTTATCCGTATGGATTCGTGGTGATTTTGTTATTTCTGACCCTACTTTAAACCGCTTTTTTGCACTTCATGTTATTGCTGTTCCTTTAGTACTTTTTATGTTGGTATTTCTCCATATTGTTGCATTACATGCAGTCGGTTCAAACAACCCTGAAGGTATTGAAATTAAAGAAGGTCCAAAAGGTAATCGTTGGAGTGACACGGCACCTGCTGATGGTATTCC
>JALWYT010000215.1 GCA_026992705.1 Thiotrichaceae bacterium | reverse complement strand
ATATCGTAGTATATTATAAATATAGTTTAAGTTTATTGTTTCCATTAAATAAAAATAACAGGGTGTTATCATGAAAATTAAAGTATTATTTCTTTCTATAATTTTATCATTCATGTCATTTTCTGCTTTTGCAGAGGTCGTTAATCTAAATAAAGCCGATGCAGCGGCATTTCAGTATTACCTAAAAGGTATTGGTGAGAAAAGAGCCAAAGATATTGTGGCTTACCGCAAAGAGCATAAACGCTTCAAAACAATTGAGGAAATTATGCAAGTTAAAGGAATCGGTGAGGGTATTTTCAAAAAAATTAAAGCTAACCTTTCTTTAACTCAGGGCGTCGTTTCTGCTCCAGCAAAAAAGAAGGCAACAAAAGCAAAAACAAAGACTAAGGAAGATAAAACTGACACAGAAACAAAGAAAGTAAAAAAAGAGGATTCAACTAAGAAGCCTTAAAATATAAGCATATATATAATTAACCAGATTTAGGTTATTAAAGCCCAAAACAGTTCATATTTTGGGCTTTTTGTTTATGTTTGCTGAACTGCTTTTAAAGCATCCGTACTATAGTCAAATGAGTCAAAATAAAGCTGTTCATTCGGTAAGCCTTTGCTAGCAAAAGCTTCTTTTGCCGCATTAATCATAGCCGGAGGTCCTGCCATATAAACATCATAAGCTGATAAATCGGCAAAATCTTCGGTTACGGCTTTGTGAACAAAGCCTATTCGTCCTTGCCAGTTATCATCTATTTTAGGCTCAGAAAGTACGGGAATATAATTAATATGTGGGTACTTACATGCCCAATTTTTGGCTAGAGTATCATAATATAAGTCTTGTTTTGCTCTAGTACCCCAATAAATATGGATAGGTTTGTTAGTATTTTCTTCAATAACTTGCTCAACGATACTTTTGATTGGAGCAAAACCTGTACCACCCGCAATTAATAATATTGGTCTTTCAGAGTTGTTACGTAAAAAGAAGTTACCATGAGGTCCTTCAATACGAAGTAAAGACTTTTCTTTTATTTTATTGAAAACTTGCTCAGTAAAAAATCCATTGGGTACATAGCGAATATGAAATTCAAGATATTCATCATTAAATGGTGCATTTGCAATAGAAAAACTACGACGACGACCATCTTTTAGTAAAAACTCAACATATTGCCCTGCTAAGAACTGTAAACGTTCAGTTTCTGGGAGTTTTAATGTCATTTCCATTACATCATGGGAGAGTTTCCGTAAGCGTTCAACTCGAGCGGGTAACGTTTTTATTTCTACTTCTGTATCTCGTCTAATTTCTGGCACATGAATTTCTAAATTACTGTTAGCAATCGCTTGACAAAATAAAGCTCTACCTTTTTCTATATCTTCTTCGGATAATGCCATTGGCAAGCCATCAGGGTAGCCAACACTGCCTGATTTTATTTCACCTAAACATGAGCCACAGGCTCCACTACGACAGCCATAAGGGAAGGCAATGCCTTGACGTAATGCAGCATCTAATATGATTTCTTTTCTTTCAACAGTGAATTGATGCCCACTGGGTTGAACTTTAATCGTATATGTCATTGATATTGATCCTTTGAACTATGTAGCTGATTTTAATTGTTCTGGGTATAAAAGTCATAAATCCTTATCTTGAGAAAGCTTTGTTAAACAATGAAAATTACACATAACGATGTATTATCGTTTATAATTGTAATTAAATTTTAACTGTTCAGTATATTATAAATACATCCATATAAGCTTTATGGTAGCGTGAATGATCAATTATTTGCCAATTGTTATATAATTTAGGCTGGGGTAATTACATTATATTTTGATAACGTCATAGGTCAGTTATGAGACTGTTAGCTTTTTTTCCTGCATTTGCTTATTTACTAGCAATTCTATTTATTCTACAAGGGATAGAGGTGATTCCAGCTAGTGGAGATAATCCAGCTATTGGTATATTCCCCTATTGTATTGATTTACCAATTTTTGGCGGTGAAATTATAAACTATGGGAAAGAGAGTGAAGTTATTAAAGGTTATCCTATTTATGTAAATAACTCTGGGGTAGCTTGGTATCCTACATGGGGGATGCTTATTATTTTATTTGCATTAGTCTTACTTTATTGGGAATTACTTAAATCAACATATACAACAGATTTAGTCTCTTATGACCATGCGTTATCAACGATTGTCTTTATCATTTATTTTGGAGTTTGGCTTACTCAACCTTGGGCAGGTAACAGCTTGTTTTTAACACTAACACTTATGGCTTTACTTGATGTGATTGCTGGTTTTACTATTTCAATAACTGCAGCAAGACGTGATGTTTCGATAGGTTAATGGAGATAGTATTATGCCTAAATGGTTAGATTGGTTACCATTATTTATTTTTCCATTATTATTATTTTATATACTCGGTGAATCACCTCATTGGTTTCCTGACTCAATTGAACGTGCCTTAATAGGTTTAACAAATTATAATAATCCTTTACCGTTATTATCTGAAGGTATTACCTTGCCATCTGGACATATATGGCAGCCAACAATAGGGCAATTTATAGTACTTGTTGGTGTTATATTGCTTTATATTGAGCTATTTAAATCAACACAGACACACCAAACTTCAATATTAGATCATATGCTTTCAACCTTTGTTTTTATTGGGTACTTTGCTTTCTTTTTGAGTAAAGATTGGGCTGTTAATAATGTTTTTGTTATTTTGATGGCGATGTCATTTCTTGATGTTGTGGCAGGGTTTACTATTACTATATCTACTGCTCGTCGGGATTTTGGCTTAGGTAAAGTTTTAGGAGGAGGATAAACATACTTAGGTAGAATCACTGCTGTGATAATACTATTTTTAATTTAATAGTTCAACTCCACTATGATAATAGTTTTTTATTATTTAGAATATATAGGTTTTCTAATATTTGATTGTTACATTTCCTAATGATAAGGTAGAATTCTTAGCAAAATTAGGGTCTTAAATAGATGGGAGCGTGGCAATGATAAAAAAATTAAACGCCTCAATACTAATACTAGTATTGACTAATATAACAACATTGTATGCTCAACAAGCAACAATTTGGCCATCACAAATAATTTCTACGACTAACGATGCTGTGACTACAATTTGGCCAACAGCTTGGAACCCCTCAAAGCCCAATACCCCTTATTATTACTACCCTAAAACGAATCATACTTATAATGATATAAAAGCCCAAAATCAAATAATAACAGAAGCCCCTTACAGTGATAAATGGGAGTATTATTGCTATCCAACTTATAATAACTGGGGGTACCTAAATTATGCTTATCAAAATCGTAATGCATATCATTATAATTACAATATGTATCAACCAACCATTCCATCCTCTACGTCATCGATTTATGCTTCACCCTATCAGACAATCGACCAGCAAAATAAAACAACAACAATTGATTATTATGCAGAATTAAAAAAGTTAAAAAAACAGCATGAATCTTTATTAATGGAAAGTACTAAAACTATGGAGATTCAAGCAAAGAAAATTGATGAATTAAGAGTTGCTTTAGAAAAAGCAAATATGGAAAACTCTAAAAAAATAGAGTCTCAGCTAAAGGAAGTTGATGAGTTACGAACAGCACTAGAAAACTCAAATAAGGAAAAAGTTGCTTTACAAAAACAATTAGATGAAGCTTTATCACAAGCCAATGATACCAGTGAATTAGATACTTGTTTAAGTAATTTAGATAATGAGAAGAAAAAATCTGAATTATCTTTAAATACAATGAAACAACAATTATTAGCATTAAAAAATGAAGTAAACAAGACTAAACAAGCATTAGTTGAGGCAACTCAAGACAGTGATGAGTTACGAATAGCACTAGAAAACTCAAATAAGGAAAAAGTTGCTTTACAAAAACAATTAGATGAAGCTTTATCACAAGCCAATGATACCAGTGAATTAGATGCTTGTTTAAGTAATTTAGATAATGAGAAGAAAAAATCTGAATCATCTTTAAATACAATGAAACAACAATTATTAGTATTAAAAAATGAAGTAAATAAGACTAAACGAGCATTAGTTGAGGCAACTCAAGACAGTGATTATGATGGCGTAATTGATAAACAAGATCAATGTCCAAATACGCCAGAGAATACTATGGTTGACACAACAGGTTGTGTTGCAGATAGAGATCAAGATGGTATAACTGATGATAAAGACCAGTGTCCTGATACACCTAGTGGAGCAAAAGTTAACGCATCAGGTTGTGAACTTGACTCTGACAAAGATGGTATTGTAGATAGCAAAGACCAGTGCCCTGATACACCAGAAGGTGAACATGTAGACGATACAGGTTGTGTTTTTGATAGTGATAATGATGGTGTGACTGATGGTAAAGATAAATGCCCTAATACTCCAAAAAATGTTAAAGTTAATTTGTCTGGTTGTGAGTTAGATACTGACAAAGATGGTATTGTGGACAGTAAAGACCAATGTCCCAGTTCTCCAGAAGGATCAAAAGTTGATGAAACAGGCTGTGTTGCAGATAAAGATCAAGATGGTATAATTGATGATAAAGACCAGTGTCTTGATACACCTAGTGGGGCAAAAGTTAACGCATCAGGTTGTGAACTTGACTCTGACAAAGACGGTATTGTAGATAGCAAAGACCAGTGCCCTGATACGCTGAAAGAGGAGCGTGTTGATGAAAGAGGTTGTATTGTACCTGATAACGATAAAGATGGCATTAGTGATGAAAATGACTTATGCCCTGATACAAATATAAATGAACAAGTTAATGAAGTCGGTTGCTCTGTAACCGAAACTATTAACTTAACGGGTGTTAACTTTGAAACAGGCTCAGCAAATTTAACTCAAGATTCATACCCAATATTAGATAAAGCAGCTACAATATTGCTTAAATATCCTATATTAAAAATAGAGGTTGGTGGGCATACTGATAATACGGGGAGTCAAATCGCTAATAAGCGTCTATCACAAAAACGAGCAGAAGCTGTTATGCAATATTTAATTTCTAAAGGAATTAAAGCAGAAAACTTATCAGCAAAAGGCTATGGTTTTAGTCAGCCAATAGCTGATAATAACACATCAGAGGGTAGAGCAAAAAACCGTCGTGTCGAATTAAAAATTGTAAAAGAAAATTAAGAAGCATCGTATGCTTGTAATATATTACTGAATATCAAATGTCCAAAAAATATCACACTAAAAAACGCTTTGGTCAACATTTTCTACATGACCCTCATATTATCCAAAAGATTATTTCTGCAATAACTCCACAAAAAAAAGATGTAATTGTAGAAATTGGTCCAGGCTTAGGGGCATTAAGCTTTCCTTTACTTAAGTATGTTAGTGAATTGGATGTTATTGAAATAGATCGAGACATTGTACAGCGATTACAAGCTAAAAATAAACAACAGCTTCGTATCCATAATGTTGATGTTTTACAGTTTAACTTTTCTACATTACAGAAAAGTACAAATACAAATAATAAACTACGAATTATCGGAAATTTGCCCTACAACATATCAACACCTGTAATATTCCACCTGCTCAATTACCGTGAGCACATTAAAGACATGCACTTTATGTTGCAAAAAGAAGTCGTTGATCGCCTAACTGCAAGCCCAGGCAATAAAAATTATGGTCGATTATCCATTATGGTTCAGTATTTTTGTAAAACAAAGTATTTATTTCATGTATCACCCAATGCTTTCAGCCCACCTCCTAAAGTTGATTCTGCTGTATTACGAATTACACCTTGGGATAATTTACCGTTTAAAGCCAAAAACCCTGAGTTTTTATCAAAACTCGTAAAAGAAGCGTTCTCAAAACGTCGCAAAACTCTACGTAATGCACTCAAAAACTTACTAAGCAGTGAACAAATCAAAACTACTGGAATTGACCCAAACCTACGCCCAGAACAAATTGATATTGAGGGTTTTGTTAATTTAAGTAATTTACTTTAATGAGCCCTATTCCTCTCAGCCTTTATATCCACATTCCTTGGTGTATTCAAAAGTGTCCGTATTGTGATTTTAATTCACATAAAGTACAGGGTGAACTGCCTGAACAACAGTATATTCAAGCATTAATTCGTGATTTAAAAACTGAGTTACCATATATCTGGGGCAGATGTTTAGAGTCTATTTTTATTGGTGGTGGCACACCTAGTTTACTTTCAGCCGATGCCATGGCTCAGTTGTTTTCTACCCTACGAAGTATGTTGCCATTGCGACCTGAAATGGAAATCACGCTTGAGGCAAACCCTAGTACATTTGAGCAACAGCGTTTTAAGCAATATCGTGAAATTGGGATTAACCGCTTATCTATTGGTATTCAAAGCTTCCAACCACAACAGTTAAAAATTCTAGGGCGAATTCATAATGCTCAAGAAGCCTTGCAAGCAGTAGAAATTGCGAAACAAGCAGGGTTTGATAATATTAATCTGGATTTGATGTTTGGCTTACCAGAACAAACCCAGCAGCAAGCATTAGCGGATTTGCAGCAGGCTATTGCTTGTGAGCCAACACATCTTTCATGGTATCAACTTACGATCGAACCAAATACCTTATTTCACTATCAACCACCTACTCTACCCAATGATGATACAATTGCAGGTACACAAGAGGTGGGAATTCAGCACTTAGAACAATCAGGTTATCAACAATATGAAGTCTCTGCCTATGCAAAGGCTTCTCATCAATGCAAGCACAATAGAAATTATTGGGAATTTGGTGACTATGTAGCAATTGGAGCAGGAGCTCACGGTAAAATTACTAATCAACAAGGAGGGAAGATTGAACGCTATTTTAAATACAAGCACCCTAAGCAATATATGAATGCTTGTCAGCAAGGCAAACCGCGTTGTAAAACCGAACAGCTTAATACTGAAGATCTGCCTTTTGAGTTTATGCTCAATGCGTTGCGATTAAAACAAGGTGTGCCGTTGAGGTTGTTTACAGAAAGAACAGGCTTAGATAAACAAATAATAGAAGCTCAACGACAACTAGCAATTAACAAAGGCTTATTGATTAATAATGATAAACAATTACAAGCTACTTCTCTAGGTTGGCAGTTTTTAAATGAGTTAATACCTTTATTTTTGCCATAGTAAAATCAATTTACATAACTGCTAAATAATCTACAATGCGTTAGTAATTACAATTACCTTGTTTCTTAAGAATTAATCGCTTTATATCGTTTTTCAAATGTTACTAACCGCTTAAAATGAATAATAAAAAAGCAAAGTAACCAATAGAATATTGGTAATGACCAGTTTATTTCGCTCCATGCCAAATTATTCCCAATATGTTGAGCAGCTAATTCAAATCCACTTAAAAAAAGTAATATGGAGACGGCACTCCATTGGACAATAGATACAAAATCCTTCATTCTTCTTCTCGATAATTATTTTTCTGGTTAATTAGTTAATATTTTTCAGATAAAATTAGCTTATTATTTGATATTTGTCAATTTAGGGTGATGAAATGAGTATTAATGATGCAATGATTAAAGAGCGTATTAAAAGTCAAATACCTGATGCAAAAATATTTTTAGAGGGTGAAGCTTGTAACTACAAAGCGATAGTTATTAGCCAAATATTTGAAAACATGACAGCTGTAAAAAAACATCAAACTGTTTATGCAACAGTTAATGACTTAATTGCATCAGGGGAGCTACATGCTTTAACAATTAAGGCTTATACACCAGAGCAATGGCAAGCACAACAATAGTCATTACCCTTATCTATTACTAGTATGAATATGCTAGTAAAACCACCAAGGAGTAAATAATGAATAAAAAACAACAAGCTAACCATCCTGCTATGCAGCCGATGGATGATAGTGAATTAGTTCGTGAAAGTTGGAAAATTTTTCAGATTATGGGGGAGTTTGTTGAAGGTTTTGAGCGATTAGCACGAGCCAGACCATCAGTCAGTATTTTCGGTTCAGCTCGCACAGCAAGCGATGATGCAAATTATCTTTTAGCTGAAGAAATCGCACAGAAATTATCGGATGCAGGCTTTTCAATCGTCAGCGGTGGTGGACCTGGAATTATGGAGGCAGCGAATAAAGGGGCACAACAAGGTAAATCACCTAGTATCGGTATTAATATTCAATTACCCCATGAACAACGCTCTAATGACTATCAAGATATTTCCTTATATTTCCGTCACTTTTTTTCTCGCAAAGTAATGTTTGTCAAATATGCCTGTGCTTATGTGGTTATGCCAGGCGGGTTTGGTACATTAGATGAACTGGCAGAAATTTTAACATTAGTACAAACAGGAAAAACACGTCGAATTCCAATCGTTTTAGTGAATACACCATTCTGGAGTGGTTTATTGGACTGGTTCAGGCAAACGCTAGTTGTTGAGGGTACAATTTCGTCCAATGATTTAGACTTGATGAGACTCGCAGATGATGCCGATGAAATCATCGATTTAATCATAAAACACTATAATGAAAATACTGAACCTTCACAAGAAGAACAAGCAAAATTTATGGAGCTATAAAATGGTTAAGCAACAAACTTTACTCGGCTTATCGCTGATGCTAGTTAGCATATTAGCAGGCTGTTCCAGTAATGCAGGTAGCCCTGAACAAGTACAACAAAAGCAACGATTAAAGCCTGAAGTTATCAAGCAAGAAGGCAAATTTGGTACTATTCAGGAAGAAAGAGTTAGAGCAATGAGTTCAGAGGCTCGCTATATTCCCAGTGGGAGTCAAAATGGTTATACCTTAGTTGACCCTACGTTAGCAGACTCTAAAGAAAATGCTCACCGTGATCCACAAAAACCCATGATTGGAAGTTTTACAATAGGTAGATGGTAATAAGTTTATGTCGGTTTATACACCTGTGACAGAAAGTGAACTAAGCCACTTTCTTAAACAATATAATATTGGTGAATTGCAAACATTAGAAGGTATTTCAGCGGGTATTGAAAATACAAATTATTTTGTGGATACCACACAAGGTCGCTATGTGTTGACCTTATTTGAGCATCATAAAAAAGAAGAACTCAGTTATTTTCTAGCATTAATGGAAACCCTAGCCAGTGCAGATGTACCAACAGCTAAACCTATCAAACAAAGAACAGGTGATGTTCTATCGATACTTAATGGTAAACCTGCTTCATTAGTGACCCGTTTAAAGGGAGCAACTTTATTAAAGCAAGAACCTAATTTTGTTCAATGCGAAGCCATTGGAACTGCATTGGCAAAAATGCACATTGCTACGAAACATTTTCCGTATAAGCGTCAGCCTGATCGTGGTTTTAAATGGCGAAACCAAATAGGAGAAGAGTTATTGCAACAAAATAAGCTAACGTCTGCAGATAAAAAAATACTAGAAATAGAGCTACAAGCTCAGAAAGTGATTGCTTATAACAGCTTACCAAGTGGTGTTATTCATGCTGATTTATTCCGTGATAATGCCATGTTTGATGGCGATACGCTCAGTGGAATTATCGACTTATATTATGCCTGCAACGACAACTTTTTGTTTGATATAGCCGTTGTTGCGAATGATTGGTGCTACTCCCCTGACGGCACAATTAATGAGCAAAAACTTTCTATTTTGCTTAATGCGTATCACCGTGTTCGCCCATTAAGTCAGAATGAACATCGTTATTGGTTTGCCATGCTAAGAGCGGCTGCTTTGCGTTTTTGGCTATCACGCTTAAAAGATAAACTAAATCCACGTGAAGGAGAGATCACGCAGGTAAAAGATCCAGAGGAATTTAAAACTAAACTTGAAGTCATTAACCAATCCCAAACAATGCTTGAAAATTGTTGGATAAGTGTATTGGAGAATAGCTAATGACTGAAATTACCCTAGATGCACGTCGCTTACTGTGCCCGATGCCAGTTATTCGCGTACAAGAAAAAGTCGAAGAACTACAAGCAGGAGACCGCATTACCGCCATCTGCACCGACCCAGGAGTGATGAACGACATCCCCGCATGGGTACGAGTTCATGGGCATAAAGTGCTTTCTGCTGAAGAAAAAGGCAATGAATATATTATCTATATTGAGGTTGCAAATAATGATTGAAGGATTTGCAGATGAAAGACCTTAAAACTGTTAAACAGAAACGGTATAACGTTATTCGTAAGGTCACTTTAATTGGTGTGTTAACCAATATTGTGTTAGCGATTGCCCAATTATTAGGGGGCATATTTGCACACTCACAAGCTTTAATTGCAGACGGTATTCATACCTTATCTGATCTAGCCAGTGATTTTATTGTATTAGTTGCCGCTAAAATTGCCAGTAAAGAAGCCGATGAAGATCATCATTATGGGCATGGTCGTTTTGAAACATTGGGAACAGTCATTTTAGGTTTGATTCTTTCCGTTGTTGCAATTGGTATTGTTATTGGGGCAATTGACCGTTTATTTTTTTCAAGCGTCTATAAGTTACCTGAAAATATCGCACTGGTATTTGCCGCACTTGCTATTCTTAGCAAAGAAGGCTTATACCAATACACCGTTATCAAAGCCAAACAAATCCATTCCGATTTATTAAAAGCCAACGCATGGCATCACCGCTCTGATGCTTTATCATCCATCGTAGTCTTTGTCGGAATTTCTGGAGCCATATTATTTGAAATCAAGTGGTTAGACTCCTTAGCCGCCATATTCGTCGCCATGATGATTTTTATTATGGGAATTAAACTGGTTATTAATAGTGTAAACGAACTACTAGAATCTGCCGTTGAACCAGAAAAAGTGAAAGAAATCCGTGAAGTTATTGAAAATCTTGACTGCGTAGAAAACCTACACATGCTACGCACCCGAATGCTAGGCGGACAAATCTTTGCCGATGTGCATATTCAAGTCGCCTCACATATTAGCGTATCTGAAGGGCATTTAATTACAGAATGCGTACTCTCACAACTACACAAAAAATTCCCAGAAATAGAAGACATAATCATTCATATCGACCCCGAAGATGATGAAACCTGCAATCCCAGTGCAAATCTAAGCCCACGCCACGAACTAGAAAAACACATCGAACCACTGTTAGAGCAATATCAACTAAACGATAAATTTATAAAAATGCTACTGCACTACCTAGACGGTCGCATTGAAATTGAATTTTTCTTCCAAGCAAATGATTATGATATAGAGGCATTCAATCATTTCGTTGATGCTTGCAAACAAATTAAAGATGTGAATCGGGTGGAAGTATATCAGAGGATACTTTAAATTGGATGGTAGTTAGTATTTAAGTGCCACAAATACTATGCACAAATAAATTCTATATTATTAAATGCAAAATAATAGAATTTGTTAGTTTTTCCAGGTTTATAAAGCTACAAAGATAAATTAAAAGAGGTTACTTCTTATGTATAGTTTTTCTACTCAATTGACTGATATAACTTTTAACGATGCAGAGCAACGTGTCATTGCTGCATTAAAAAAAGAAAACTTTGGAATAATTACTGAAATTGATATACAGGCTACATTTAAAAAGAAGTTGGATATCAATCAGCGTCCTTATAAAATATTAGGTGCTTGTAATCCAGGATTAGCTAATCAAGCTTTAAATATTGAATCTGATATTGGTCTGCTACTACCATGCAATGTCGTCATAAGGGAAGAACAAAGTGGAATCATCACTATTGCATTTATGGATCCATCTGCTGTATTAACTTTAGTTGATAAAGAAGATATTGCTATCTTGGCAAACCAAGTGAAAGAAAAGCTTTTGCGTGTTCAATCAGTAATTATCAATCACTAATCAAAATATAATATCTGATTAGGTGCTTAATTTAAGCAAAGTGCTTTAGGCAGAACTACCTCATAACTTAATCAGATATTCCTTACTATATAATCCACACCTTCTTTAAAATTAGCTTTTGTCAATGGATTTTGTGTACAGTGTTTTGCATTGTCATAATCAATGTAGCGATATAACAAGTGTGCATCTCGGTGTTCTGGAATACCTAATCGACGTGCTTGTATAATTTTACTAATTTTCTCTCCAACATCTTCGATATAGAATTTCTGTGGATCAAATTGCTGTTGATCCCAGTCTTTAACTTTCAGCTTAAGTGACTTACATAAAAGTGTTTGTCCTGAACAAAGCTTTTCCTTTGTTCGTTGTGTTCCATTTGGTAATGGATTTAACTTTTGCATAATAGCTAATGTACTTTCTGGTGATTTTTTATCTATCCAAACAACTGCTGATTTAATTAAGACTGCATTACCCTCTCCTCTCGCACTGATATTTAATGAATCTGCCCCACGACAATAATACATATAAATTGTCCCTGCTGACATAAACATAGCTTTACGCTTGTCAGTATAGCCTAAAGAAGAATGACTAGCCTTTTCTTCTAATAAATAGGCTTCCGTTTCAATAATTTTACAAGCCAGCCAATATCCATCTACCTTATGTCGAATAACTTTGCCTAATAGAGTAGATGCAAGTTCAGTTGCTGGTTGATTAAAAAATGAAAAGTCTAACATTATTGCAACATTAAATCTTCCAATGTTGGGAACTCACATTGTTTAAGTGATGCTTGATAAGGTTTGTCAAGCAATTTTTTCTCTGGATTTAAGTCTAATTTTAAACGCCCTTTACGGCAATTACCTTGCAATATCTTTGTTAATTTTTTGACTAATCTTTCAAATATCTCCCAATCACGTGAACTGAATAATAATTCTTTTTTAAAAAATGTTTCTGTGTATGTATCTTCAATTTTTGAATTTAGCCATAACAGACGTTGATAGGTATCTAAGTTCATATGACGAATTTTTGTCATAATTTTTGATTTTTCTGTTCGATTATATCGTTTAACACCACAATCATTATCTTTTAGCACTAAACGCCTAACAACATGAATATTTAAGTTTTTCTGCATTTCTTTTGAGATATGCTCTTTTTTATCCTCTGGAACTTGTTTACGAGTGATTTTCCCATCATTTGATACAGAATAATAGTAATCTTTATACGCTACATTACCATAGCGGTCCTCTTGGCTTAACAAATAATCTAATACCAGCATATCTGCATAATCTTTTAACTGAAACAAAAGTGTGATATCGGCATCGGCATAAGATTGACGACTCATTAATTTTTGTACAAAAGGTTGCGAAGTAATCAATCGATAACTATTTTTATAATTTTTAATATAAAAAGCTCGATAATGACCTTCTTTTTTTACATCTTTTTGCATGGCACCAAAAATTTGTTGGTTATCCTCAGTAAAAACTAACGGTGAATATTTACGTCCATAGCGATTACTATGGCTATCAATATGGTTTTCTGTTTCAATAAACATTTTCCATGTTAAAGCTTGAACACGTTGTCTTGATTGTGTTGCAACACGATAACCTAATTTTGCAATACTTCGATGTTCTTCTAATGCCATTGTACGAATTACTGCAGGAGCAACATTAGCAATATCTCCTAATATACGTGATAAATGATAATAAGCTAATATTGAAGGGGTATAGCTACAAGATATAGATTGTTTAAATTTTGCCATGCGCTTTGCTTTACTTTTATTACGCCGTTTACTAGTGCGTTTACATTCTTGTTGTTCATACTCTTCTACTGTTAAACCCTTTTGACGTATTTTATATACCTCAACAGCAGGGTTAGTAGAATGACTTTTAGGACAAATAGCTACATACTCAAGTGGTATACCATTTAGTATGGTTTTACCATAAAAGTCTAAACTACAAAGCATTGCTTCATCTTTTCTATCTTTTTTACGGTACTTCACTCCTAAAAAGTGCTTTGGTATAACACAAACCTCTGTTACTCCTGCATAAGGTGTAATAAATGCTTGTGTATATATTCCTCTATTTTCATTAAGGTTGTACTTTGCAATTGCTAACTCTGAAATAAATGATACGGTAACTACCAGATATTTTATTATTAGTAATATATGTTGCTTTTTAGACATATTGGTAGCTCAAATAATTTTTTAAAATAAATGGATTCAAATAATAGTCAGAAGAGTTTTTATAAATAGCTATCACTAAAATCGAATAATAATATCCCGCTGACTACCATTTTTTACATTAAGTTCTATCTCCTTAGTATCGCCATCATATTGGGCTTCAATACGATATTGTCCAACAGGTAGGATTTGTGCGAAAGTTCTATTCGTCATATCTGAAATCAATTCAATACCTTTGTCGTTATAAATGGTATAAAGCGTTCTAGCGGGTTTCCCTCGATATTTTGCAGTAAGATTAACTTTTCCTGAGTCGCCTAAGATAAAGGTATAATCGACAATTTTATCTTGGTTGACCATTAGTTTGACTTCTTGCGTAAAGAGCTTGTAGATCGAGGTAATATTATATACACCAACGGGTAAGTTTTTTTCGACACGCTCCTGCGAAGTATAGCTACCAATATATTCCCCACTATCTGAATAGATAATGTAGGATGCAGGTACAATATTACCACCTATTTTCTCAACACTTTGTAGTACCAAACGACCTTTTCGTTCGATGTAGTTTCCATCTTCATCAAAATGCTCTTGGTCAATCTCATTAAATAAAAAACTAGGTAAATTTTTTAACTCCTCAATCTTACCATATACTCCGCCTGTTGATTCTGTAATACACCGTAGTAGTTTATTATTACCTTGCATATCAATCGTATGGATCACAATATTAGGATGGTTATGCTTCATACGCTGTATAGCCTTACAAATGGATACACTCTTTTGACAAGTTTCTACACCATTAGATACTAGAATAATATTCCCTTTACGATGTGTTAATAAACGCTTTGCTCTAAAAATTGCTGATAGTAGAGGAGCTTCCCCGCTTGCAGTTAATTGTGAAACTTGGTCATTTAAAGTCGCTTTATCTAAAGTTTTTCCTGTATTTAGCTGCTGAATAGCCCCACAAGTTTGGGAATCTTCTTGACCATAAGTCAGCACTGACAAGCTTTGTTCATCTGACCACTGTTCAATAAAAGTAGGAAATGCTTGCTTTAACAAAGCCATCTTTGTTTCACCAGCTACTTCTTCTTGCATATAGCTTGATGTATCCAGTATCAATACATTTTCATTATCTCTATGTTGTTCATCATTCGCATTAGCTACTATCGCAAAGAAAAATAGTAATGTGATAACAAAATAATGTGTCATTGCCATATTCGTTTAGCCAGTTGCATATAAATAATATTAATCTGCCATAAATTTATCATTGATAGAATGCATGTGTATGCTTCCAACAGTACAAGAGACAATAAAATAAAGATAAACTCTCTAAGTCCATGACAAAATGGGCAATTTTTAAGACTAAAACAATAATAAGAAGAACATCATGGATGCTGCTAAAGCCACCCAACAAAATACCATCATGCTAGGGCAATTGCTGGTTCAGAAAGGAAAAATCACCCAAGCTGAACTAGAGCGTGCTTTGCGAGCACAAAAAGAAACCGATCAGCCATTGGGTAGTTTATTAGTCCATCTCGGTATGATTACTGAGCAAGAGCTTGCTGTGGTACTTTCTCGGCACCTTGACATTAAATTAGCCCTGACTCAAGACTATCCTTCCATGCCTGTTGAAGATACGGGTATTGCCATCAATTATATGCGAGCTGTTGAGCTTGTGCCTTTATATGAGACAGAAAGCGACGATGGTGTTGAATTAACGGTTGCGATGGTTACTCCACAAGACCCGTTTACAATTAAAGCCTTAGAGATGGCAACAGGCAAGAAAATTCGCCCACTGCTAGGACTGCCTTCAGAAATCAAAGCCAATATTGAACGCTTATATGCCAACGAAGGCAAAGAAAATAGCGAGGATATGGACTTTGAAATCACGGGTAATAATGATGACTTAGATGATATTGAGCATCTAAAAGATATGGCGAGTGAAGCCCCTGTTATTCGCCTAGTCAATCAGATTATGACAGGAGCAATGTCAAGCCGAGCCTCTGATATTCACGTCGAGCCTTTTGAGGGGGTACTAAAAGTCCGTTATCGTATTGATGGCGTGATGCAGGAGCAGGAATCCCCACCGCCACAGCTCACGGCTGCGATTATCTCGCGGATAAAATTAATGGCTCGATTGAATATTGCCGAACGCCGCTTGCCGCAAGATGGGCGTATTCAACTGCGAGCACAGGGTAAAGAAATCGACATGCGTGTTTCCACCGTGCCAACGATGTACGGTGAAAGTATCGTCATGCGTTTGCTGGATAAAAAAAGCATCAAGCTGGACTTAGCCACGCTAGGTTTCTCGAATTACAATTTTGAAAAAATTCAACAGCAATTAAAGCAGCCGCACGGGGTTTTATTAGTCACAGGACCAACAGGTTCAGGTAAAACCACAACGCTGTATTCTGCCCTTAGCCAATTAAATACGCCTGAAACCAAAATCCTCACTGTTGAAGACCCTGTGGAATACGAGCTAGAAGGTATTAACCAAATTCAAGCCAATCCTAAAATCGGCTTAACTTTCTCGGATGCCCTTCGCTCTATCGTACGACAAGACCCTGATGTAATTATGATTGGTGAGATGCGTGACGCTGAAACCGCTCGTATCGCCATTCAATCCGCCTTAACAGGGCATTTGGTCTTATCCACAATTCACACCAACGATGCAGGTAGCGGGGTAACGCGATTACTGGATATGGGGGTAGAAGATTATCTGCTGACATCCAGTGTCAACGGTATTTTGGCACAACGCTTGGTGCGTCGGCTTTGCCCGCAATGTCGCTCTTATGAAGCGGCAATGCCAGAGGTGATTGAGGAGCTAGAGCTACGCAAATTTCAGCCTGAAGGCGAAATCAAACACTGGCGAGCAAATGGCTGTCAGGCGTGTAGTAATACGGGTTACAAAGGGCGTAGTGCAATCCATGAAGTGTTGGTCATGGATGATGATATTCGTCGCTTAGTCCTAAAACATGCGGACGGTGGGGTAATTCAAGAGCAAGCACGGGCAGCGGGGATGATTACCCTGTATGAAGATGGCTTGATGAAAGCATTAAATGGCATTACCACGTTTGAAGAAGTCCTGCGTGTTGCTGAGGAGGGTCATTAATGCCGCAGTTTTCCTACAAGGCGATTACTCCCGCAGGGGAACAAAAAATAGGGGAGATGGATGCTCCTAGCGAAGCCAAAGTTGTCGAAAACCTTAGTGC
>JALWYT010000214.1:15694-17134 GCA_026992705.1 Thiotrichaceae bacterium | reverse complement strand
CTGCGAGACTCCCTTTCATTGCTGGTTTTTCTTCCGCGTAAGAATAGACAATTTATCAAGATGGTATTTTTTGAGCAAATCAACAATCAAAACAAATTGCTTAAAAGTCGCCACTTCATCCACCCGCAAAGTAATCGCCGTCGTCTTACTCAAAGCTTGCAGCTTTTGCTCAAGCTGTTGTTTAGTGACTTTTTGATCAGCAAAGTAAATGTTTTTATCTGCATCAATGGCAATCTCAATGGCTTTATTATCACTAGGGCTAATCGCCTCTGCGGTTTCAGCCTCAGGGACAGTCACATCAATCAAGCCCTGCGAAATAAAGGTCGCCGTTGTCAAAACAATCGCCAACAAAACCAGCATAATATCAATAAACGGAATAACATTGATTTGATCAAACGCCTTCATTGCAACTGCCTCCATTGAGCAGTCAACACATCAACCTTACGCACTAAACCGTTGTAAAACATAATCGCAGGCAAGGCGACTAATAAGCCTGCTGCAGTAGCTTTTAAAGCCAATGCCAAGCCCGTCATAATTGCCTGTACGTTTATATCGCCAGTTTGCCCCATATCATAAAAAGTCAACATAATCCCCAGCACCGTCCCCAATAAGCCGATATAAGGAGCATTGCTACCAACAGTTGCAATAAAAGTAAGATTACGGTTCAGAGCAATCTTTAAAGCATCTTCATTATCAAACTGAGCAAGCGACACACGAGCATAATAAATAGACCGCTCCACCACCAACCAAAGCATAATAAAGCTCATCGTCGCCAACACCCCAAAAACGAGATAATCCAGATTGTCTTTTAAAAACAGCATTGATCATTGCCTATTAAATTGATACCGGGTGAACATACAAATCTCAGAGAGATAGAGCAAAGCTTAGATTTGGAATTGTGTGATATCACACAATAAAAGAGCAGGGGTGTTATTATGACTCTCTACATACAAAATCACCACCAACTTTAACATCATAATCATTTGTAATTAAAATAGCTTAAGGGTTTTTTTCACAATATCCTCGTGCAAATTCGAGTAGTTCCTCCATTGCTCGAACACGAAACTTTTGACGTTGTCGTACAAATGAAAATTTCCTCGATAATGGTGGGTCAAGTGGGATTGCAGCTAGTAAGCCTAATTTCAACTCTTTATCAACACTAACACTAGAAACGATAGAAACACCAATACCCGCCTCTACAGCACCTTTTACGGCTTCTGGACTACCAAGCTCTAGACACGAGGTAGCTTTGCGTTCAATGCCATGTTCCTTAAAATAATCAGTAATGACTTCCCGTGTGCCTGAGCCTTCTTCTCGGCAAATAAATTGATGAGCTAGAACATCTTCAGGGCTAACACTTTTTTTATTTGCAAGTGCATGCCCAACAGGAACGATGGCAATAAGGTCATCACGTCGGCATATTTCAACCAGTAAATTTTT
>JALWYT010000214.1:0-15684 GCA_026992705.1 Thiotrichaceae bacterium | reverse complement strand
CTACTACACCAAGGTCGATAACATTATTTTCCACCATTGATACAATACCTTCCGTATTAGATACTCTTAATCGCAATCTAATATCAGGATTATGCGATTTAAATTCACCAAGCAAAGCAGGTAACATATATTCTGAGATGGTAATGCTTGCCCCTAAAGTTAATGAGCCACTAATATCACTCGTTAGTTCTTTAACTGCATTTTCCATTTCAGAGTATTGCTCAAATATCTGTTCTGCATACTGGAAAACAATATGTCCTGCTTCTGTTAGGGTAACTTTATTATGTGTTCTATCAAACAAGCGAGTATCAAATTGATCTTCTAGTTGCCGAATTTGAAACGTTACTGCTGGCTGAGTCATGTGCAAAACTTCTGCTGCTTTTGTAAAGCTGAGTAATCGTGCTACAGCATGAAATACTTGTAATCGTCTATCAGACATTCCCTTTAATTCTCCTTTCTTACTGAGACTAAAAATACTTAAGCCTCCATTGCATCTCTCAATAGACTCATACTCGTATTTGTTGAGGATAAAACGTTGCTCAATTAACATAAGCAATTTCTAAGAAAAGAAATAGAAAGCTCATCCTATAAATAACCATTATGCTACTCACTTTATAAATAGAGTGAGTAGCATAATGGTTATTTATAGTGATAAGTTAATATTTGCAAGCCTCAATAAATAATTCGTATAATCTTTAAGAGATATACAAAGATTTTTAACTTAAATCAGTTGAGGAGAAAAACCAATGCTCTGCTCCTCATGACACTCTGATTTTTCAGGACATCCATATTCCTGATATGCCAATTAAATAGTCTTATTGTAAACTATAGACTATCATAGCTATTAATAAATTTCATAGGTTTTCTTGCTACTACCTGAATGATCATAGAATAAATTATAAAAAAAAACAGGGATAAGGAGGAAAGAGCTTATATTTTGGACAGAGGGTAGACAGTTTAAGAATAGATTCAATTAATTGAAGTATATGCCATTGTATACTTTTACCTGTTTTCCTTAGAAATAGTCACTTTTTTCTCATTTCCAGGGATTCTAGGGTCATCATCATCCATTAAAATACGATATGCAGTACCGTCTAAATCATCATATTGTCCACTCCTTACTGTCAATATAAAGCCAACTACAACAATTAACATAACAATAATACCAATTGGTATTAAGACATAAAGTGATTCCATTTGTATGTACTCCTCTTAAATTTAAATATTGTGTCGAGTTACGCTATCACTGACCCGACCTACAGAAGCAGTCCACATAAAACAAAAGGCAGCAAGTGATTAATCATACCACTTATGCATTGAACGTTTTTTCCCTGCTCGTTGCGTAATAACGCCCTCAATTTGCTTGATGCCATTATCTAATTTGAATGATTTATAATCAGGGTTAAGTGGCACTAAATAATAATCATCACCTTCGATTTTAAGTTGTCTGAAAATATACTCACCGTCATTGTCCTTAGCAAATACATAAGAACCATCGCGAACAACCGCACTTGGATCAATAATGATTATACACTCAACAGGAAATTCAGGCTCCATACTATTATCAATACACTGCAAAGCAAACGGTTCTGCCTCTGAGCAGCTACTACCATCACTCATATTTTGCTTAAACGCATCATCAATATTGATTCTTACTTCAGACATATTTTAACCTATGTATTTGTATTTTAAGAAAGCTTTACCGTATTTTTACTAAACTCCGTTTCACATTGATATTTTTCAGGCTTAAACCAATGCAATTTCTTATGCAAATTGACGACATTACCAATAATTGTCAACGTCGGTGCTCGTACACCAGCATCTTTTACCAATTTCGGCAAGCTTTCCAATGTACCAATATGCACTCGCTGATTGCGTGTTGTCCCCTGTTCGACTAACGCAGCGGGCATATCCGCAGGCAAACCGTGTGCAATCAATTGCTCGCTAATCACATGGATACCCGTCAAGCCCATATAGAACACCATAGTATGATTCGGCTGAGCTAATTGCTCCCAATTGAGATTAATGGAGCCGTCTTTAAGATGCCCCGTTGCAAAGGTTACGGATTGAGCATAATCACGATGAGTTAGCGGAATTCCTGCATAACTTGCACAGCCTGATGCTGCGGTAATGCCTGGTACAACTTGAAATGGCACACCTTCTTCAACCAGTGTTTCGATTTCTTCACCGCCACGCCCGAAGATAAAAGGATCACCCCCTTTTAGCCGTAATACTCGCTTACCTTGCTTGGCTAATTCCACCAATAATTCATTGATTTTATCCTGCGGCACGGCATGATTATCTTTTTCCTTGCCGACATAAATTCGCTGGGCATTCTTATTTGCCATATCCAAAATCGGCTTGGAAACTAAGCGGTCATATACCATAACATCCGCACGTTGCATTAAACGCACCGCCTTGAAGGTTAATAAATCAGGGTCACCTGGTCCAGCCCCAACTAAATACACTTCACCGATTTGAGCTGATGTGATTTTTTCCGCTAATAATTTATCCAATAATTGACGAGCCTCACTAAGTTGCCCTGCATAAACCAATTCTGCAAACGTGCCTTTAAGTGCATTTTCCCAAAAAGCTTTTCTTTCCGCAGAGCTTGCAAATTTTTGTTTGACTTTTTCACGGTATTCTTCGGTAATGCTTGCTAATTCACCACAGCTTGATGGAATCATGCTTTCCAGCTTAGTGCGTAGCTGACGAGCTAAAACAGGAGATGCCCCTCCTGTAGAAACCGCAACGGTTACAGGAGAGCGATCTAATACCGAAGGAACAATGTAATTGCACAAGTCGGTATTATCGACAACATTAATCAAAATATGCTGTTGATGGGCATTTTCTGCAACGGCTTGATTGACTTCGCGATTATCAGTTGCAGCGACGACTAAAAAAGCCTGATCAATATCACCCTCCTGATAATCTCTAGCAATATGCTTAATTTCACCTTCTTTCGCCAAATAAGCCAGTTGAGCGGTCAACTCTGGGGCAATCACGGTTACATCCGCCCCTGCATTGAGTAATGATGTTACTTTGCGTTCTGCCACATCACCACCACCAACTACGCTACAGGGTTTATTCGTTAAAGAAAGAAATACAGGAAAGTGTTTCATATTATTGTCCTACTTGCGTTTTTTACGACGCACTTTATATGTCAAAACACCCTTAATCAGCTCTTGATAAGGGATATTTTCTAAGCTGCCATATTCTAGCAAAGCTTGCTCCAGCAATTGGTTAATATTCTCAACCGTATCTTCAGCGTGTTTATCTTTATACAGTAATTTTTGCAATGCCAATGTTCCACCTGCCTGTACTCGCAGTTCCTTATTATGCGGCAAAGGACCATCAACGAAAGTAATTTTTAAGGCAAAACGTGAGCTATCTCGCAAAATATCAAGAAATTTTGTGCATCTCGCCAAACTTTCTTTCGATTCACAAGCAATCCCCTCGCGAGTTGCTAATACAAAACGTCGTCGTTTCTCACAATGACAACGGCGATTCGTATGAGCTTTTTCAAAAATACAGCGATTAGGGTTTATCTGTTGATAAGCTGCTCGATACTGATCTTCATCCATTGAAAAATTACTTTTCCCACTCTTTTAAGATAGGTTTTTCACGCTTTTCCTGAAGTTGCTCCTCTGCCTCTAGTGTGCTTCCCGCATAGATAAGTTGTATGGTAATCCCGCTATTTGCAGGCAACTCAGCACGCATAGAACGAGCCAACGCCCGAGCATCACGATAGTTTTCAAAGGTATCTTGAAGCTCTAGGTTTTTTAGAATAGGTGTTGGTTGTGTGATTTTATAAACATAGTAGGGCATATTCTTTTCTCTCAATTGTCATCGTCAATAGTATCGAAAGGGCTTATTACTCAGAATACTGCTCTGCCTAAATTACTCTGAGTCATTACAATATTATGACATTAATATATCAATCCTTTCTAATATAGGGGTAGTCAGTGGTGATAAGCGTTTTCGCATTACCGCCCCAACCGAATCATTTCCACTGAATATGGGGATTAATGTATCTTCTCCAAGTTGTGATAAAACCAACACTGCCTCTAACAAGTTTATATATTTATCATCTAAGGCTTGAATAACCGCTTTTAAATCGTCAGGGCAATCACTTTGCATGTCGCAATATTTTTTCGCTAATTCAATCCCGTCTTCTAAATGACGGACACCGCGTGCTTTTTCAAAAGGAATCGAAAAATGCTGATCAATCGCAATAAATAAGGAAATAATCACATCTTGATCAACTGGCTTATGCAAAGAATATTTTAAGGTTGTCAACCACTTCTGCCCCGTTTCAGAAAGCAAATAAACCAGCGTTTCTGCATAGATATTTTGCTTATCCAATAAACTTGCTAATTGTGATTGAACAATCTCAGCATGTGCAGAAGGCTTTTTCTTTTCAGGAATCAATGCAGGGTCAGCGTGCATAAAACCCACATAATAAGGATTTTTACGTTTAGCTCGCTTCCACAAATTCAAGCGTTCCTTTTCAGTCATTAAATCACCCTGCAAGCACAAGCGAATGGTATTGACAATATCTAATTGCCGCTCCTCAAAAGGTAAAAACTCCATTAAAAACTCGGTCAACTCCTTACCTAAATCACCCTGCACAACAGATTCATGCCTTAATAATTGCCGAGCAATGTCCGTGTTTGGATTTGCCCACCATACCCGTCGAGCAATTTCATGCGTTAAATCATTGGAATAGGCAACCGCCGTCACCGCCTCTGGCTCCCCTAATAACAGCATATGCTCCAGAGTATTATGTGTATGCCCCATTCGCGTCCAGCGTTTGATAAAAATAGGGTAGCCACCTGGTGAACCTGTCACCTTCATGGATAACAACTCTCGAACCGCCCGCAAATACGCCTCATCACGGGCTGTTGGATTCAACTTAATCGCAACCTCACCTTTTGCGGTTAAAGCATATAAGGTCATATTGGATTCATTAATGCGTATTACATGCGGCTTTTGAGCAAGCAGTACATTTAAACGCAAATTATCTTCATTAGAAAGTGGTACAGCGGATTCGTAGAACATGCTATCGTTTTGTCTTTGGTAGAGTATTTAAAAAAAGCTAATATACTTCATCTACGTTTTGTAAAAAAGCAACTCTATTGGATAGCCGCAGTGAAAAAAATCTTAATTATTGTTTTATTCATCATCATTATTAGCTTAACAATGCTTGCGTGGTGGTTTTATCACACTAAACAAACCAAAAGCGATTTACCCTCTAGCTTAAATAAACCCTCAGAAACAATTGGCAATATCAATAATGATATTCCTACTCAAGATACTGCCCCGCTAAAGCCAAAAACTTTTTTCGATAAACTATCCGATGCCGCGATTGAGCGTACGTTGCATCAAGTGAGATATGACCCCAAATATGTGAGAATAAAATACCCAATGGGCGATGTACCCGCCAATATGGGCGTTTGCACCGATGTCGTGATTCGCTCCTACCGAAAGCTCGGCATTGATTTACAGCAATTAGTACATGAAGACATTAGCAAGCACTTCAACTTATACCCGGCCAAAAAAATCTGGGGTTCCGTAAAACCTGACAGCAATATTGACCACCGCCGTGTCTATAATTTACAAACCTTTTTTAAGCGTCATGGTGAAACACTTCCTATTACAGACAATCCTAAAGACTATAAAGTAGGCGATATTGTTACATGGCAAATTACTCCAAAATTTCCACATATTGGTATTGTTGTTAATGTTGGTACTGACAATCCAAACCGTTTAATGATTTCTCATAATATTGGAGAAGGTCCAAAACTAGATGATATTTTATTCGCTTTTCCAATTACAGGTCATTATCGGTATCAGCCTAAATAAAAGAATAGAGAACTCAACACGCATGCAATTTATTGATGAACTCCCAATGCCACCACAAGATGCTTTAGTACATTGCAATCAATTAATTCATCAAATTAAAGATGAAATTGAGCAGACTGAACAGGGTATTTCATTCCGTCGATTTATGGAAATGGCATTGTACCAACCTGGGCTAGGTTACTATGTTGCAGGAATGCGGAAAATTGGAGCAACAGGGGATTTTATAACAGCTCCTGAAATATCACCTTTATTCTCACAATGTCTAGCTCGGCAATGTGCAGATATATTAGAAGTACTAGGAGTAGGGGATATTTTAGAGCTTGGTGCAGGCTCAGGCATTATGGCAGCTGATATACTCAAGCAGTTAGACGTTTTAGCGTGTTTGCCTGAGCATTATTATATTTTGGATATTAGTCCTGAGTTAAAACAACGTCAGCGAGAAACGTTACAAGAGCATGTACCGCATTTACTAGACAAAATAATTTGGTTAGAGCAGTTACCAAAAAATTTTATTGGCGTAATTATTGGGAATGAAGTGCTAGATGCAATGCCTGTTGATATTTTTCACCTACATAATGGGCAAGTTCAGCAACGACAAGTCATATGGCAGGGTGATTATTTCCACTATAAAGATATTCCAGCTAATAAGATGCTACTAGAAAAAGTACAGTCTTTTAATATACCTACAACGGATTATGTTTCTGAAATTAATAGTAATCTTAATGGTTGGTTTTTGTCACTTTCTGACAGTTTAAAGCAGGGTGTTATTTTGTTGATTGATTATGGTTATACCCAACAGGAGTATTATCACCCTGAACGAAGTATGGGAACCCTATTATGTCATTATCAGCATCGTGTACATGATAATCCTTTAGTTTATCCTGGATTGCAGGATATAACAGCTAGCGTTGATTTTACTGCAGTTGCTAATGCTGCATCAGATGCAGGAATCAATGTATCTGGCTTTACCACACAAGCAATGTTTCTTACTATGACGGGACTGGAAGCACTATTTACAGAATACTTAATAAAATACCCTGAGCAACAATATACGTTAGCTCAACAAATCCGCACATTAAGTTTACCTGCTGAAATGGGGGATCGTTTTAAGGTAATCGCATTAAGCAAAGCTTTTACATCCACTTTGATAGGGTTTTCACAGGGCGATCAGCGTTATCGACTTTAAACAAATGATATTATGGATACATTACAGATTATTATTTTATCCCTGATTCAAGGGTTAACTGAGTTTTTACCAATATCAAGCTCAGCTCATCTCATTCTTGTACCTGCTTTTACAAACTGGCAAGATCAAGGTCAAGCTTTTGATGTGGCTTTGCATGTTGGTTCATTAATAGCCGTGATAATTTACTTTCGAGGTGATATTACTAATATGTTATCGGCATGGGTAAAATCATTAATTACCTATCAGCAAACAGATGATAGCCGATTAGCATGGGCTGTCTTATTTGGCACGATTCCAGTGGGTCTGGCAGGGTTAACTTTTAAGGATTATATTGAAACTGATTTACGCGGGGCAACCATTATTGCTATTGCTTCAATTGCTTTTGGCTTATTACTTTGGTATGCAGATTGGAGGGGCAAGCGTACTCGAAATGAGTATACAATAACATGGAGAGATGTAGTAATTATTGGTTGTGCTCAGGCGGTTGCCTTGATTCCTGGTACATCACGCTCAGGTATCACCATGACAGCAGGATTGATAGTTGGTTTAACCCGCAGTGCAGCGGCTCGTTTTTCTTTTTTATTATCAATACCAACCATTATTTTATCAGGCGGTTTAAAAGGGATTGAGTTAGTTAAATCTGAAACAATGGTAGATATTCCAGCTATGATGGCTGCTACCATTTTATCGGGTATTGCTGCTTATCTTTGCATTCATTATTTTTTAAAACTATTAGAAAATACGGGAGTGTTACCATTTGTCATTTATCGAGTCTTGTTAGGTATTTTTATTTTGTCGGGTATTTATATTTTTGGGATAGACTTTAGTGTAAATGGGTAGGCTAGGGGAGTAATTAACAAAAGGCTGGTAAGTGTATGATAAAATCATCAATTATTTACCAGCCTTAAATATAAATTACTGATCCCATATTGGTATTTTTATTTGGGAATGATTTTGTGTTTTTCCAATTACTGCCGTTAGTTTTTTACTTTTTCCATTTCTAAAAATATCAATATTAATACGGCTGCCAATACGCATTGTACCGACTTTATTTCTTACATCATTAGCACTTTTAATTTTTTTGCCATTAATGTGTGTAATAACATCACCTGAGCGCAAACCTGCTAAATCAGCTGGCGAACCATAAACAACTTCAACAATAACTGCTCCACGATGATCTCTTGTACCTAAAGCTTTAGCTAAACGGTGATCTAAATCTTGTACAACAACACCAAGTTGACCACGTTCAACTTGACCATAAGCTACCAGTTGTTTGACAATATTCTTCATCATATTGACAGGAATGGCAAAACCAATACCAACATTTCCTCCACCATCACCACCGAGAATTGCCGTATTAATTCCAATTAAATGACCTTTAAGGTCAACTAAAGCTCCCCCCGAATTCCCAGGGTTAATAGAGGCATCAGTCTGAATAAAATCTTCATATTCTTCAATGCCAAGATCAGTTCGTCCTAAAGCACTAATAATACCTGATGTAACGGATTGTCCCAGTCCGTAGGGGTTGCCAATAGCAACAACAAAATCACCAACACGTAATTGATCAGAATTACCAAGTGGCAGATCAACTAAGTTTTTTTCCTTAATTTTAATAACAGCAATATCCGCTCGTGGATCAGTACCAATAATTGTAGCAGTGGATTTACGCCCATCATTTAAGGTAACAACAATAGAATTAGCACCTGAGACCACATGATAGTTAGTAACAATATGCCCATTTTTAGCATCAATAATAACACCAGATCCTGTACCCCGAGAACGACGCTCACTTGGAATACGACCACCAAAAAAATGCTCAAATAATGGGTCAGTATATATTTGTCGGCGTGGACGGCGTGTGCCTTCTGTTGCAATATTAACCACAGCAGGTGTTGCTTTCTCCAACATCGGAGCAAGTGATGGTAGTGGCTGACCATTAACACTAGTTGGTAAACTTGCATGTGTGGTTTGAAAAATACTAACAGTAAATAATACGAAACTAAAAATGAATCTGATAGAGTTAAATTTTTTCATATGTTCTCCTAAAAAGTGGAGTATTTTTATTCCAATTATAACAGTTGACCTTAATTATATAAGGTAAAAATTAATTGATCATTCAAGATGTCAAGTAATAAGAAAACAGCTACAAAACAACAAAGTAGCCACAGAATTCACACACAGATGTATTTACAGCATTATGAGTAATTATCGTCTCGTGGGTTCCATGATGAGAATGTATTTTTCATCATCTTATAGGCATTAACTTCATCATCAGTGTTAGCAGGTGGTGTATGAATATGTATAATAATGTATTGATGTCCTGGTGGATTACCTTTTAGCCCCCGTCCTTTTAATCGCATCTTTTTGCCAGACTGTGTGTTTGCAGGGATTTTTAATTTAACACTACCTGCTAGGGTAGGTACAGTTAAATCAGTACCTAATGTTGCCTCCCAAGGTGTAATAGGTACCTGAATTAAAATATCTTTACCATCAAGCTTAAACTGCTTATGCGGATTTATCTTAACTTTTAGTAACAGATCACCGCCGTTAATACCTTTTCCAGCTAAACGAATTTTTTTACCACTTTCTATACCTGCAGGAATTTTGACCTGAACATGACTGCCGTTAGGTAAGCGAATAGATTGACGACTACCGTGAAAAACATCTTCTAAATCAACATGAATTGTAGCATTCTGATTTTGTGGCTTAGGTTTACCCTGTTGATTAAATCCCCCAGCAAATCCGTTACCAAATAAATCATCAAATATATTGGAATAACCACTACTACCAAAATTGCTAAAGCTACCAAACCCTGTGTCCCCTGTTTGCCGACTCCGGCTGTCGCCAGCTGATTGATAAGCCCTACTTGCTGAACCAAAGGCATCATATTCAGCACGCTTTTCTTTATGACTCAATACTTCATAAGCCTCATTTACTTCTTTGAAACGGGCTTCTGCATTCACTTCTTTACTGACATCAGGATGATATTTTTTAGCTAAACGACGATATGCCTTTTTAATCTCACTATCGCTTGCAGTACAGTTAATTCCTAATATTTTATAATAATCTTTGTTATTCATAGAGACAAAGTGATTGTAAATTGTAATCAGAAAGCTTGATTATGGAGTTAAATAGCGGTGAATCAAGAGAAAATATAGAAAAGCAAATAATGAAATCACACCGACCCGTAAGCCTCCCTATCTCTCATCCAGCGATCAATCAGTGGTTCAACGCATTCAGGATAATTTTGCACAATTTGATTAGCAATTCGCTGGACTTTGGGCAATAAGCTTTTGTCTCTGAGCAAATTGGCAATGCGAAGTTGCATTTCTCCTGTTTGTTTTGTACCTAGTACTTCTCCAGGGCCGCGTAATTCTAAATCTATTTGAGCAATTTCAAAGCCGTCGGTGGTTTTGCGTAGGGCATCAATGCGTTTTCTGCCATTTTTTGATAGTGGTGCTTGATACATTAATACGCAACTACTGGCTTCTGTGCCTCTGCCAACACGCCCGCGTAGTTGGTGGAGTTGGGCTAAGCCTAAGCGTTCGGCATTTTCGATTATCATCAATGAGGCATTTGGTACATCTACGCCGACTTCGATTACGGTGGTAGCAACGAGCAGATGTAAATCGCCTTGTTTAAATTGTTGCATGACCTTTTCTTTTTCATCCGATGCCATGCGTCCATGTACTAGACCAATTTTCAATTCACTCAAGGTTTCTTGCAAAAATGCCCAAGTGTCTTCAGCCGCTTCGCACTGCAAGGCTTCGGATTCTTCAATCAAGGTGCAAACCCAATAGGCTTGTCGTCCTTGTTTGCAGGCATGACGGATGCGTTCGATAATTTCTGGGCGACGTGTATTGGCAAGAGCAACGGTTGTTATGGCTTGGCGACCAGGGGGGAGTTCATCAATAATGGAATAATCCAAATCGGCATAAGCCGTCATGGCAAGGGTTCGCGGAATGGGAGTTGCGGTCATGATTAATTGATGCGGATATTGCCCGCCCTGATAGCCTTTTTCTCGCAAGCGAAGGCGTTGTTGCACCCCGAAACGATGCTGTTCGTCAATAATAATCAAGCCCAATTGCTGGAATTGCACATCGTCCTGAAAGAGTGCATGTGTGCCGATTGCGATATGACTAATGCCGAGTAGTAGATTTTCAATATTACTGCGTCGCTCACGAGCCGTTTGGTTGCCTGAAATCCATGTAACCTCTAAATCCATTGGTTCAAGCCATTTTTTAAAGCTTTGATAATGTTGCTCTGCTAATAATTCAGTAGGAGCCATTAATGCTACTTGATAGCCTGCTTCAATAGCATGTAAAGCAGCAGCAGCAGCAACCAGCGTCTTACCTGAGCCAACATCACCTTGTACCAGCCGAACCATCGGTGATGCTTGGCTAATATCTTGCTGAATTTCTTTAATCACCCGCTGTTGTGCTTGAGTCAACGAAAAGGGTAATTGCCTTAATAACTGCGATAGCAATTTGCCTTGTGTTTTAAAAGCAGGGGCTTTTTGCTGTTTTGCCTTGACTTTGAATTTTAATAAGCTGAGGTGATGAGCTAATAGTTCCTCAAATGCCAGCCGTTGTTGAGCAGGGTGACTGCCAGAAATTAAGGCATCAACTGAGCAATTAGGTGTTGGGCTGTGTATGATTTGTAAGGCTTTATGCAGCTCTAATAATTGATATTGCTGGATTAATTCGGCAGGTAGTAGTTCATCTAATTCATCAATATGCTGCAAGGCTTCTTGGCAAAGTCGGCGAAGTGTGCGTTGTTGTAAGCCCTCAGTGCTAGGGTAGGTGGGGGTAAGGCTATCATCTAAGGGGGGTGGATTATTTTTTATAATGCGGTATTCAGGGTGAATAATTTCTACACTATAGCTGTTACGACGAATTTCACCGAAGCAACGTATTTTTGTACCTTTTGATAAAGCCAGTCGCTGAGCATTGGAGAAGTGAAAAAACCGCAGTGTAATTGAACCTGTACCATCAGAAATCTGACAAATCATCATGCGACGACTGCGGATAATCACTTCTGTATGATTAACGCATCCCTCAATCAAGGCCTCTTGCCCTGCCTGCAAGCTACCAATGGGATAGATGCGAGTGCAATCTTGATAGCGTAGCGGCAGGTGGAATAATAAGTCTTTTACATAATACAGCTTCAGCTTATGCAGACGCTCTGCCATTTTTGGTCCCACACCTTTTAAGGAAGTGATGTCTTGTGAAAGAACCGCTGGCTGAGGCATAGGGGGGAGTAATTAACTCAATTGGCTGTGAGAACGATCACAAATAGGGGCATTTTTAGTATGTTTACAACCGCATAAGCCGACTTTTTTAGTCTCATCAACTTTTACTTCAACTGGCTGAAATTCTGTCCCTTGATGTGAGCCATCACAAAATGGCTGTGTCTCTGAACGCCCACAAGAACACCACCAATAGGATTTTCCTGCTTCTAATTCAATAACATAAGGTGCTTTTTTAGCAATGACTGCTTGTTTGCGATGTGGCATATTATCCTCCAAATTTTATTTATTGATTTAGGGGATTGTAGCAGTTTAATGACTTCAACTGAATCCCAGTTAAAACCTCAGAGAATATCTTGATCTTATTAGCGATCCATTTACGATGATGCTATATCATATAGCGTTAGTTTAAGAAATATCACTATTATTTATAATACAAACGGTATATTTTTAAGAATAAACGTAAAAATATTTTTTTAATCTGCAAAAACTTACCTTATGTCTCTATTCAAAAATACAAATCTATAAATTTTTTTTATTATTCTTACACACCTTGAGAGAAATACCTCACACAATAGGCAATAGAATTTTCATGTAGTATCTTATTTTAACCCTGCTTTTTGCAGGGTTTTCTTTTTTTGTAACAATATGTTTTGCAAAATCGCTATTGGGGTTCCACCATCGAATATGCTAAATTTACCGCCTTAATTTTTAATCTCAACAAAGAAAAAAATGCCTGAAACCATTCCTGCAAACAGTGTTGGTCTTGTAACGCCTCAAACCTTACATTTTGACGAGACGCTTAAACTTGACTGTGGTCAAGAGTTGGACTCATACGATATTGTCTATGAAACCTATGGTGAGCTAAATGCGGATAAATCTAACGCCATCTTAATCTGCCATGCCTTATCGGGCGATCACCATGCGGCAGGTTATCACAGCATGGAAGATAGAAAGCCCGGTTGGTGGGAAGCAGCAATTGGCTCTGGCAAACCGTTTGATACCGATAAATTTTTCATCGTTTCATCAAATAATATTGGTGGCTGTAAAGGTTCAACAGGGCCTGCAAGCATTAATCCAGAAACAGGCAAGCCGTTTGGTTCAGATTTTCCAATAGTGACGGTTAAAGACTGGATTCGCACACAAGTTTCGCTATCAGATAAATTAGGCATTTCCCAATGGGCAGCGGTTGTTGGCGGAAGTTTAGGAGGAATGCAGGTTTTACAGTGGTCGATTGATTACCCTGAACGCTTAAAAAATGCGGTCGTCATTGCTGCTGCTCCACGCTTATCGGCACAAAATATCGCCTTTAATGAAGTCGCTCGCCAAGCCATTATAACTGACCCCGAATTCCATAATGGTCATTTTTACGATTACGATACAGTTCCCGAACGTGGGCTAAAATTAGCTCGTATGCTGGGGCATATTACCTATTTATCTGATGAATCAATGGGTAAAAAATTTGGACGTGAGTTGCGGGAAGGTTCGATCAAATACGGCTATGACATTGAATTTCAGATTGAAAGTTATCTACGCTATCAAGGACAATCTTTTGTGCATCGTTTTGATGCCAATACTTATTTATTAATGACCAAAGCCCTTGATTATTTTGACCCAGCCGCTGAATATGATGACAACCTAGCAAAAGCATTTGAACGCAGCCAAGCAAAATTCTTTGTTGCCTCATTCACAACCGACTGGCGATTCTCCCCCGAACGCTCACAAGAAATTGTGCGTGCTTTATTAGATGCTCATAAGCCTGTTACTTATGTCGAAATCGAAGCCCCGCAAGGGCATGATGCTTTTCTCATGCCCATTCCAGATTATTTTTCTGCATTGCAAGCTTTTATGAATAATGTTGCGGAGGAGTTGTAATCATGCGAGCTGATTTAAACCAAATTCGTGATTGGATAAAACCAAACACCCGCGTACTCGACCTTGGCTGTGGCGATGGTACATTGATGCAACATTTGCAAGAAAATTACAATATTGTCGGCTATGGGCTTGAAATTGATCATAAAAAAATTGTTCAGTGCATTGAGAAAAAGATCAATGTCATTCAAGCCGATTTAAATAAAGGCTTGGGGCAATATTTTGCTGATAATTCATTTGATTACGTCATTATGAGCCAAACCTTGCAAGCTACTGAAAGACCGGATCAATTATTGCTAGAAATGTTGCGGGTTGGCAAAGAAGCAATTGTCACTTTCCCAAATCACGGTCATTGGAAAAACCGTATCTCACTGGCATTATCAGGGAAAATGCCCGTTACCCGCACCCTGCCTTATCAATGGTACGACACACCCAACACACACTTATGCACCTTACGCGATTTTGAAATTCTCTGTAAAAATAAAGATATTCAAATTATCAAACGCACCGTCGTTGATCACTCGCATGAACAAGGTCTATTGATGTCTTATTTTCCTAATCTATTTGGTGAAATCGCGATGTATCATTTAAGAAAGCTCTAATCACAAAATGAATTGAGCAATAGAAAATATTACTTGATCCACTACTATATTTCACCAGCTAACACCTTTACTAATACACTATGATCAAAATCGTCAGTGACTATTGCCTTGCCCATGGATTGTATTAGGACTAAACGTAGAACGCCATTTAGTACTTTTTTATCGACTGACATTAAATCCATAAATTGTTTAACGCCCATACTTTTAGGGGGAACTGTGGGCAGGTTGGCGGATTCTAATAGGGTTTCTATGCGTTGCACATCGGCTTGTTCTATCCAGCCCATGCCTTGTGAGAGTTTGGTGGACATGAGCATACCAACTGCAACGGCTTCACCGTGTAGCCATTTGCCGTAGCCCATGCCTGTTTCGATGGCGTGTCCGAAGGTGTGTCCTAGATTTAATAAGGCTCGTTGTCCTGCTTCTTTTTCGTCGTCGGCAACAACTTCAGCTTTGTGTTTGCAGGAGCGATAGATGGCTTCGGTTAGTAGTTCAGGGTCTCGCTTGAGGAGTCCGTCCATATTTTCTTGTAGCCAGTCGAGAAAATCGACATCACGAATCAATCCATATTTAATCACTTCTGCCATGCCTGCACTGAATTGGCGATCATCCAGCGTATTCAGTGTATCGGTATCAATAATGACGCATTGCGGTTGGTAGAATGCACCAATCATATTTTTACCGAGCGGATGATTGACTCCAGTTTTGCCGCCGACAGAGGAATCGACCATTGATAATAAGGTGGTTGGGATTTGAATAAAATTAACGCCACGCTGATAGCTTGCTGCGGCAAATCCTGTTATATCACCAACAACACCACCGCCTAGAGCGAGTACGGTGGTTTTGCGGTCACAGTGTTGTTGTAGCATTTGGGTGAAAATTTGATTGACGGTATCCAGCGTTTTGTATTCTTC
>JALWYT010000213.1 GCA_026992705.1 Thiotrichaceae bacterium | reverse complement strand
ATATTCCATCCTTGCCATTAACAACATAATAAATTGTCATAACATTATTTCACCTTTGAAGTATATATTTAAGTCAACAATGCAAAAACTATAAACAATTAGACAAAAGTGGTAGTTTGCGTATCGAAAATGCTTATAAGTTAGTTATTATTGAGAATTATTCTTATTTGTTTGAACTGAGTAGTTTAACATTATATAATTAAGAATAATTCTTATTTACAGGTTTAAACAAAATGCAACAAAATTTTCCTCTTTCAGAATGTAAAGAAGCCGTTCATTCGGTTATTCATGCAATTAATGCTAACGGTAAAACCAAAGCCAAATTACTCGGCTTAGGCTTGGGGGTCGGGCAAGATGTCGATGTTATTCGTAACCGAAAAGGTGATATTGTTTTGCGAACAGGGCAAAGCCGTATTAGCTTAGGGCGTGGTTTGGCAGAAAAAATCATGATTGTTGAGGCATAATCCATGAAGCAATGTTGTGAAACAGAAAACACGGGGAGCATCAATGCAGAAGGTGCTATCGAGCTTGCATTAATTGGCAATCCTAATTCAGGCAAAAGTACTTTGTTTAATCATTTAACAGGAGCAAGACAAAGTACAGGCAATTGGCCGGGGGTTACGGTTGAGCGGAAAGAAGGCACGTTCTCAATCCATGATAAAAAATACCATATCGTCGATTTACCCGGCACTTATTCACTCGATATTGGCGACACCTCAGCGGACGAACGTATTGCTCGTGATTTTGTACTCAAGCACCCCAACCGTTTATATATCAATATTATTGATGCCAGCACGCTGCAACGCGGTTTATACCTCAGCACGCAATTAAGAGAGCAGGGCGTTCCAACCTTGATTGTGCTGAATATGATGGACGTTGCCGATAAGCGAGGCGTAAAACTAGACCTCGCCGCCCTTGAAAAAGAACTCAAATGCCCCGTTGTTGCCGCTTCATTACGTAAGGACAAAAGCATTGAGCAAATCCGCGAAGCAATTGAAAATTTTGATTACAAGGCGGTCAGCCCTATCGACATTGAATATACCGATGTTGTTTGTGCAGCGATTAAATCCCTCGTTGAATCAGAAAATATCAACCGAGCACAAGCTATTGAGCTATTACAAACAGGCGACGACGAAAAGGAATATATCGCAAGCTACCGACAAACCATAGAAAACGTCACCAACGAGGAACTGGATTTTTTATTGGCAGATGCTCGTTTTGATCGAGCCAATGTCATTGCCAAAAAAGTCATAAAAGAGCGGGGCAAAGTCAGCCGAACACGATCAGACAAAATTGATAAATGGGTATTAGGCAGCTTTACAGGCTTGCCGATTTTCCTTGCCATTATGTATTTGCTATTCCTGTTTAGCATCAACTTTGGCGGAGCTTTTATCGACTTTTTCGACATCAGTATGCAAACCCTATTGATTGATGGCGGCAGAGAAGCCTTGACCGCAATCGGCTCCCCCGAATGGTTGACCACCATATTAGCAGATGGCATTGGCGGTGGTATCCAAGTTGTTGCCACCTTTATTCCGATTATTGCTGCATTATTCCTATTCCTAACCGTGCTTGAAGAATCAGGCTATATGGCAAGAGCCGCCTTTGTGATGGATCATCTTATGCGAAAGGTCGGCGTATCAGGCAAAGCTTTCGTTCCTTTAGTGATTGGCTTTGGCTGTAATGTACCGGGAATTATGGCAGCAAGAACACTCAGTAGCCACCGCGAACGGATTATGACTGTTATGATGGCTCCTTTTATGTCATGCGGAGCGAGACTAGCGGTTTATGCTCTATTTGCTGCCGTGTTCTTCCCCGTTGGCGGGCAGAATGTCGTCTTTTTGCTGTATATCGTTGGAATTATTTTTGCGATATTAACCGCTTTACTACTCAAGAAAACCGTGCTAAAAGGCGATGTTGATGATTTCTTTATGGAACTCCCCACCTACCACATCCCCGCGTTTAAAAACGTCATGATTAACACATGGAATAAACTAAAAAGCTTTGTGCTAGGGGCAGGGAAGGTCATTGTTGTTGTGGTCGCATTGATTAATATTGTTAATAGTTGGGGTACAGATGGCAGCTTCGGCAATCAAAATTCTGAAAACTCCGTACTCAGTGCAACCGCAAAAGCCGTTACTCCCGTGTTTCACCCAATGGGAATCGAACAAGACAATTGGCCAGCAACCGTTGGAATTATCACAGGACTGCTTGCCAAAGAAGTCGTTGTTGGAACGCTCGATGCACTCTATTCAGAAATGGAACGCAAAGACGCAGGCACAACAGAAAGCAAACCATTTAACCTTAAAGCAGGTTTAGCAGATGCCGTTCACTCCATTCCAGCAAATTTAGCAGATGCTTTCAAAAATATGGCAGACCCGCTTGGCTTAGGCGAAATAAAAGATGCAAGCGATGCAGCAACCGCCGCCGCAACGCAAGAAGTCAATGTCGCCACATTCGGAGCCATGCTCAATCGCTTTAACGGAAAAATCGGAGCCTTCGCCTACCTATTATTTATTCTACTCTATTTCCCCTGTATGGCAGCCACAGGCACAATGGTACGAGAAGTCGGACGCGACTGGGCATTCGTCGGTGTTATCTGGACAACCAGCGTCGCCTATGTCACCGCGGTCTCTTTCTACCAACTCGCAACCATTAGCCAACATCCGTTGCAATCCATCGCATGGCTTATCGGTCTAGGGCTATACCTCGCCTTTATCATCTTCCTATTTGACCAAGCAGGCAAAGCCAAAGAATCCATCGCCATGAAATTCAACAACGAGGAAAATCACCATGCTACTTAGTGACATACGCCAATACCTCAAACAACGCGGTACTGCCACCCTAGACGAAGTAGCCATCCACTTCGACATCGCCACCGATGCTGCAAAATTCGCCCTAAACTACTGGATAAAAAAAGGCAAAATCAACAAATTTGGAGCCAGTTGCAACTCCTCATGCGGCGGTTGTGGAGCTGGAGGGGAGACTTATCAGTGGAATCAAGGGGTGGAGGTGGTTGTTTTTTGGAAATAGTCAAAATTAATACCGGTATTACTCGGTTTATGTAAATAATCTTACGCCAAAAACAAAAAGGCTATCACTTTTAAGAAAATTGATTGCTATGATAATCTGCAACTTTTATTGACAAAAAGTATAAATATCATGTGTGGAATATGTGGCGAATATCGTTGGGATGGGAAAAAGCCTGAATTGGCTAAAATACAAGCAATGCTGGAGAGCTTGCAAAAGCGTGGTCCTGACCATGAAGGTACGTTTTCTGATGGAGCTTTAGCCTTTGGGCATACGCGACTTTCTATTATTGATTTATCAGAAAAAGCCAATCAGCCAATGGTTGATCCTACGTTGGGTTTGGCTGTGGTATTCAATGGCAGCATCTACAATCACCCCGAGTTGCGTGAAGAATTAAAAGCTAAAGGGCATCAATTTTTTTCCAACGGTGATACAGAGGTTATTTTAAAGGCATATAAACAATGGGGCGATGATTGCGTTAAGCGATTTTTAGGCATGTTTGCCTTTGCGATTTGGGATTTTAAAAAGAAAAGCCTATTTCTTGCCCGTGATCGCATGGGGATTAAGCCGTTGTATTACAGCCAATCAGGCAAAACGTTTCGATTTGCTTCCAATACGCAGGCATTATTGAATTATGCGATTGATACAACGATTGATACAGCTGCCCTGCATAATTTATTTAGCCTACACGCGGTTGTGCCTGCACCGAAAACCATTCTCAATGGAATCCGCAAATTAGAGCCTGCTCATACGCTAACAATTAGCCAAAATGGTGAGCAGCAGCTTAAACGCTATTGGTCACTCAATACCACTCGCCCAGCGAAAAATATCAGCGAAGAGGAGTGGATTGAGCGTATTCACGAATCACTAAAAACCGCCGTCAAGCGTAGAAATAATATTGCCGATGTTCCCGTTGGCGTGCTGCTATCAGGTGGTTTGGATTCTAGTTTACTGGTTGCCTTGCTGGATGAAATTGGCATTGATGATATTCGTACCTTTACCATCGGTTTTGATGATCAGCCTGAAGAAAAAGGCAGTGAATATGAGTTCTCTGACGCGGTGGTGGAGAGGCTCAAGCCTAATCATCATAAATTTCATATTCCGAATGAGCAAACACTAAGCCGCTTGCCCGAGGCAATTGCGAATATGTCTGAACCGATGTTTGGGCAGGATGCCATTGGTTTTTATCTGCTTTCAGAGCAGGTTTCTCAGCATGTAAAAGTCGTGCAATCAGGGCAAGGGGCGGATGAGGTCTTTGGTGGTTATTTTTGGTATCCACAAATGGCTCAGGCTCAAGGCGATATGCTCGAACGCTTTGCTCCGTATTATTTTGATCGTGATCATGATGAAATGCAGGAGATGTTAAGCCCTGATTTTGTGAGTAAGGATTTTACGGCGGAGTTGATAAAAGCCAAGCTAGCAGCCGTGCAAGCTGATGAATATATCGACCGCGTATTGGCAATCGATACCACGATGCTGATTGTCGATGACCCCGTAAAGCGGGTGGACAATATGACAATGGCGTGGGGCTTAGAGGCACGAGTTCCGTTTCTTGATCATGAGTTAGTTGAGTTAGCGGCTCAAATGCCCGCTGATCTGAAGCTGCGAGATGGTGGGAAATATGTGCTTAAAAAGATTGCCAGAGGTCGCATTCCTGATAGCGTGATTGATCGCCCTAAAGGCTACTTCCCTGTACCTGCTCTTAAATTCGTCAGAGGGGAATTTTTAGAATTTATGCAAGATATTCTCAACTCGCAGAAATGTCTCGAACGCGGTATTTATCAACGCCCTTATATTGATAAATTACTCGCCAAACCTGAAGCCTATTTGACCCGAATTAAAGGCAGTAAGTTATGGCACATGGCATTGTTAGAATGTTGGTTGCAGCAGCATGGACTTTGAGTTTTCGTAGGATGTTAATGGTTAATGTAAGAGCAAGTTGTTACTAATTCTTAACATAAAATTAAGTTATGATTCAGCAGATTCGTGTTCAAATACGTTCATTATATTTCTTAGGGCAAAATGAAATATACGGGCAAAAGCGGTGGCTTCGGTAGAGGTTTTCTGAAAAGAAAGCCTCGGCCAAACAGGGGGTCTAAAAGCCGAGGCTAAACAAACAGATTTGGATTGGGGACACCAAATCTGAATCCGCTTTAAAAAATACAAAAACACTGGGCTTACGTGTTTACTTACCTTGTACTTTTTATATGTCGCGGAAACTGTTACACACTGAAATAT
>JALWYT010000212.1 GCA_026992705.1 Thiotrichaceae bacterium | reverse complement strand
GTGTTATTGCATAAAATGTCTAAGGATATATGGCAAGAGATTGATCAATTATGGCTAAGCCTTTATCCAAATATAAAGTATCAATGGAATATCACTGAAATTAGAAAAAAATGTGATCAATATCAGGTCAGGTTGTGGGAAAAGCACATGCCAACTTTCCAATTGACGATGCTCAATAATAAGATACCTAAAAAATTTAGAAATTTTGTTTTTCAAAATTGTGGTCTTGCTCATGAATGGAGTTGCAATCTTATTCATCGAGGTCGCTTTTATCGTTGTGCTCCAGCTGCTTATATGCAAGAACGCCAAGCTCTAAATAATATAGAATTTGATAATAAAAAGCAGGACAGTGTGGACTTATATAATAAGCATCAACTAAAAAATACTTTAAAACAGTATTTAGATAATAAAACTAAGCCACTACAGGCTTGTTCATATTGCTTAGGAAGTTTAGGAAAAGAAATACCTAATGTACAATTAAATAACAAAAGACGACAGCAAGAACTACTAGAGGATCATTCTAATCTAGCGATGTTAATTAGTCCAAAAAGTATTATTCGCAGTATGATTACAAAGCCTTTTAGAGAAACACAAACACTACAATATTTAAAAAATTTTTATCGTTATGGAAATATAAAACAACAAAATCTCCACCCTCACCTAAAATAATTCATAGATGAGGGGGAGTATTTCATTACTAATTTGCTTTCACTTTAACCACAATCTCCAAAGTCTTGCTTTCATTGGGTTGTAGTAGTGGAATCGTCCAGTTGCCTGTTGAGCTATCAAATTCAGCGGCTGGGTTGGCTGAGATGAAGTCAACTTGAGTAGTAGGTAAGACATCGTTGATAATAATATTACTCGCCTGACCCTCACCCTTATTTGTTAATGTTAAGGTGTAAGTAAATTGTTTATTTGCTAGTACCTTTTTTACATTTGCTTTTTTATTTAGTTCAAGATCAATTGGAAGTAATTTGAAACCAAAGTCAAAACTGTGATCATTTTGCCCTGCATTTTTAGTTGTAAACTTAATTACAGCAGATCCATTATCTAGTGAGGCATCGTTATCAGAAAGATCATCAATACCTGAGCCTGAAGCATCTATAGATGTAAGTACTTTATTACTCAAAGGTCCAAGTCCAATACCATTTGTAAAATGTGTATTTTTAATTCTTACAGTATAATTTGAATTTGGTAGTAAGCCTAATTGTGTACCTGCTACCACATTATTGTAGTTGAAGTAGTATTCACCTTTATTATTTGTTGTAGCTGTTGCAATAACTGTATTGGTATCATCAAGTAGTTCAATATCCACCCCTGCTATACCGGGTTCATTACCATCTTGAATACCATCCTGATCTTCATCAAACCATACTCGGTTACCTACTTCAATAGCAGGTACTTTTTCTATAACCTCAAGATCACCTAAGCCTCCGGCTTTTCCAAAAGTACGGATATCAGAGGAGTAAAATACTTCATATCCTCGCTTTTCACGCCCACCATCATTATTGTCATAAAGATGTGTTCCCGCAGACCAAGTATCAATAGGGTCCATAAATGTAGATAAAACACCATCAAAATCACTAGTATGATGAACTGCTAATGCACCTTGTGAACTCTCCGTATGTTTTAAATTATCATTATAAAACTCAGGGTTAAATTGAATGCTATAAGAACAAGTCTGATTATTAGGATCTCTAACAGCACGCAGTAAATCACCGACTGTTGCAGAACTATAATTACCATTACCATTTAAATCACGGTTATTACGTCCTTTTTTATGACCACTTCTATCCATAACCCCAATAAGTAAGTTACCTGCATTATCAATTTCAATATCAGAAATTAAGGGTTCTCCATATTCCCAATCACCATTCCATGCCGATCCCCAAGGGTGCCAAGGCTTATCATTATTACGATAATCAAAGGTAAATGAAATTTCAGGTGTATTTGACCACTGATGCGAATTTATATCAAAAGTATAAATTAAGCCTTTCATATCAGCCGCAGTTGCACCAGTAGATGAACCATCTGCATTTTCACCAGAACAGGTAATGCCTACATAAGCTTTACCTCTTAAAATTTTCAATGCAAAGGGGCGATATTCTCCAGCTTTAGGCTCAGTACATGCATCTGGGATAGTATAGCCATGTACTTTGTCCGCTGCATTTGCCGCAGTCGGAGCAATAGGATTCTTAGGATCAGTTAAATCAATTTCATAAAGTTTACGATCATATAAATTGACGACATATAAATAACGTCCATCTTCAGAGATTTCGATATCTCCAAAAGATAATTTACCAACCTGAGACCATGCAGCAGAATCAGCACTCGGTTGTTGATTATCAGGAGACAGCCCCCTATCTGTATTACTGCCAATAACAGGACTAAAAGTCACAGCATTTGAGTTTGGTGCTGTTAATGCATTGGTATATGGATTTACTTCATCGCTTGTTGCAATACCAATTGCATCAAAATCAAGAAATGCCAAATTAGCATTTGTGTCAAATGGAGGATTAGCATCAAGTATATAAATACCTCCCCCACCTAATGGACCTAAGCCTGCATGTCTTTTTAAAAAAGCAGAAAGAAAAACTTTTTCGGCTTGACGTGAATAAGCAACCCCATAAACACTACCTACTTGACTAGCAAGTGCTGCAACATCATAAGCGGGTCCATCATTCGCTCCTCGCCCTGAATTTGCAGCATGCCCTTCATCTAAATAGTGAAAACTTGTTACTGCAACAACATCACCTGCATTACCTCCACCGATAGGATCACCATTACCATAACGTGGTAGAAAAACTCGTGGATTGCTATCAATAGAAAAATCAGCAGGATAATTAAAGATAAAATTATGAGTTTCACCTGCAGCTTGTGCAAATTGTACAGCCGTACCGTAAGTATTGCCATTAGCAGCAGGAAAATCTTGAGATGCGTCTAAATTACATTGCCCTGTTGGTATAGAAAATTCAATTCGTACAGGATATTGGTCATTAGCAACATTTAATGTGTAGCTCCCATCAGGATTAGTCGTTGTTGTTGCGACTTCTACATCTTTATTAGGTAAATTAGTATTAGAATATGCTTTAACAATAATTCCACCACGCCCAGATTCACCAGCTTGTTGTATGCCATCACCATTAAAATCACTGTATGCCATACCTGTTACGTTTGCATATGTAGCAGATGATAATTGCCACGTTGCTAATATGATCGCTCCCGTTAGTAAATTTTTTATTATCATTTTTATATTGCCCTTAACTTAACAAATTACCTAATTTAGGAATAAGGAGCAATCTAATGACTGCTCCTTTTTTAGCTATCGCTTGACACCCCTAACTCGCCAAACAATACTTGCTAGTAATATCATCAACACTAGGTAAGCCCATTGACTTAGTGTTGGGATATTAAAGACATCTGGCTTGAAGCCACAACCAACAGTTTGGTTGGTTGCGAAGTCAGAGTCTCCGTCATTGGTTGGCTCTTGACCCCATATCAAGCTAATAATACCTGATACTCCGATACCTGAGCCGCTTCCATCAACCGCTAAACAATTGCTATCAAAGTTATAATCATCATTTGGATTATTAACTCCAATGGTTGGCAAAAAGCCCTCTGGTGGCTGGACTTGAATCATGTATTCACCACTTGCGAGGTTAGTAAAGTGATATTCACCGTTCTCATCCGTCTTAACGGGGGCAACTTCATTACCAAAGATATCTAGTGCAGGGTCTCCATTGGCATCTAGCAGTGTAACAATCGCACCTGGTAATAATCTTTCATGACTTTCACGGATACCATTACCGTTTTCATCAACCCAGACAATATTGCCAACCGCTACTGGACGATAGAAACCACAATCCACTGTCATATCACGGTCTTGGTCATCGCCGTCAACCGTACTTTCAGGCTCTGCATTGTCATATAGATGGAATGCAGGCGTTTGGAAGGTATTATTGTCAGCGACCAAGCAGTTGCTATCAACATCCGATGGATTTTCATCAGGTTTCGCACCGCTATTGATGGTTAATTCATAACCTAAAGTCGGTGGTGTAACCTTGACGATATAGCTACCCGGTGTGAGATTATCAAACAAGTATTTACCATCTGCTGCGGTTGTAACAGGGGTAACAACGTTACCGAAGACATCAATCACTGGCGTATTGTCATCATGCAATAATTCAACCTTGATGTTTTCTAAGCCCTGATTTTCATTATTGATGCCATCAACATTTTTCAGATCTTCCCAGATCATATTGCCGACAGCAACAGGGCGATAGAAGCCACAATCAATGCTGAGGTTGCTGCTTGGGTTCATAAAGTCCCCATCATCAATTGGTTCAGCACCGAGTTTCAAGGTGATAATACCTGTTTCAACGGTTGTATCTGCACTGGTGACTTGGCAATCTGAGTCATCATTATTGCCGTTATTATCACCTTGGTTGGCATCAACAGCACTGAATACAGGCGTTGGGTAATAACCCGCAGGTGGTGTTACCTTGACTTGATAATCGCCTGGTGTGAGGTGATCAAACAGATAATTACCATTTGCATCAGAGGTCGCTTGCTGGATGGTTTGACCATTTTGCAAGAGTTCAACCTTCGCCCCAGGTAATGGATGCTCTTCATCATCCTGTTTACCGTTTGCATTGCCATCAATCCAGATGCGATCACCGAGCGATAAATCACTGACTAAACCAAAGTCTGCGGTATCGTCGATGCTATTGTCTGCAATAAAGCTCTTATTATTGCCACAAGCTCGCTCATTGACAGGCTCATTATTGGCTTGTAAGTCAAACACGATGCTTGAGATACCCGCCGAATTAATAGTGAAGTCATCTTTACCATTTTCATCTTGGTTATCATCAACACCGTTGTCTGCCCCTTCACCTGTGCTAGAGACATAGGCACTGAGTGCAGCAACTGTATCGCCTGTGACGACGGCTTGATAAGCAGGAATATGCACAAAGTACTTACCTTCGGGCAGATTATTGAAATGGTAACAACCATTTCTATCTGTTGTTGTTACTGCATAATAATCATCAATAGTAGGATCAGCCCCTTCAGGGAAGAGTTGTACTTCTGCATCCGCTACGGTTAATTCACCGTTATCATAAATCGCATTATCAACTTGTGAGTTATCACGATTCTGAGGATCAGATTCATCAATCCAGACACGGTTACCCAAGCCCACTAGCTTGACCACACAGAGATCAACCGTGAGGTTATTGTAAGCATCAGGACGATTAGAACCGTCATTGCCAGCAATACCTGATTGCGTAGGCTGCTCTAGCGTAGGCTCAC
>JALWYT010000211.1 GCA_026992705.1 Thiotrichaceae bacterium | reverse complement strand
TTTTTTATCTCCTCCCCAAGGCATCATTTTTCTCATAAAAGACAAGGGTTTGGAAAAATTACGATTCATATTCCAAAGATTTTGTCCCATATTCTGAGTTGTAGCAGCCATTGATGAAGTTGCGTAAGTCATATTACTAATATTCCTTGACATATCACCGACCTTCCCTTCCATTGTTGGCATAGTCTGCTGAATAACAATACTAAGCCGATTCACATCTTCACGCATTCCTCGCAAGTCTTCACCAATCCATTGCATTCGAGATGACATACCAACTACACCACCTTGCATGACGGGCAATGACTCAATCATTACTTTTGACATATCATCAATATCTGCTGCTAAGTCTTCCATACGTTGCAACATGCCATAAATCAAGTAAAACCCGAAACCGGCTAAAATAACAAATGCAATCATGGCTGGAAAAACAGCATACCGCCAACGTGTTTCAAAGGTTTCGATGGCTTCACTCATATCCTCATCTTGTTTATTCAAATCATCATTGATTTCTTTTGTCATGTTTACTCCGTTATTGCTAACATGGTTTTTGAAATTATATCGAAAATAGTATTGATACGATATATATTAAATTAAGGAAACTCTAATGAACAAAAACATAGCTGGTGTAGATGAAGTTGGGCGTGGATCTTTAGCGGGGGATGTTGTTGCCGCCGCCGTGATACTTGACCCAAACAAGCCAATTGATGGCTTAACTGATTCAAAAAAATTAAGCGAGAAAAAACGCCAGCAGCTTAGCCTAGAAATCAAAGAAAAGGCGTTATGCTGGGCTTTAGGTCGGGCGAGTGTTGCAGAAATTGATGAAATGAATATCTTTCAAGCTAGCTTATTGGCAATGAAGCGAGCGGTAGAAAATTTATCCATTAAACCTGATTTTGTTAAAATTGATGGTAAATATTGCCCCGATATAGACTATGTTATGGAGGCGATTATCAAAGGCGATGCCCTTATTCCTGAAATTGGAGCAGCATCTATTATCGCCAAAGTTGCTAGAGACCAAGAAATGATTGAATTAGATCAACAATACCCTGAATATGGCTTCGCTACCCATAAAGGCTATCCCACAAAAAAGCACCGCGAGGCTCTTGAGAAATATGGTATTACACCCATTCATCGTCGTAGCTTTGCACCTGTTAAAAAACTATTAAAATAAACATGAGCTTTATACACCTACGCCTGCATACTGAATACTCACTCAATGACAGCACCATACGCCTGAAGGAGTTAATGGCTGCAACTAAGGCAGCAAATGTACCTGCAGTTGCAATGACTGACCGTATGAATTTGTTTGCGATGGTGAAATTTTATAACACCATGATGGGAGCAGGTATCAAGCCAATATTCGGTGCTGATATTCATGTGCAAATTACAGACAGTCCTGATTACACTCATCTTATTTTGCTTTGCCAAAATAATACGGGCTATCGCAATCTCACCAAGCTTATTTCCAAAGCCTATCTTGAGGGGCAAGCTCATAATACGCCTTTAGTGAAAAAATCATGGATTGCAGACTATAGCGAAGGCATTATCGCGTTATCAGGCGGGCGAGATGGCGATATTGGGCAAGCGATCATTGCCAATAATCTTAGCAGTGCAGAGGAAAGTTTAGCCGATTGGAAAAATATTTTTCCAAATCGCTTTTATCTGGAATTACAGCGTACTGAACGTGAGAATGAAGAAGATTATCTCCACGCTGCCGTTGATTTAGCCATTAAAACCGATACTCCCGTCGTTGCCACCAATGATGTTCGCTTTATTAATGAAGGAGGCTTTGAAGCTCACGAAGCTCGTGTTTGTATCGCCGATGGCTATGTTTTAGATGACCCGAATCGCCCTAAAATTTACAGCTCTCAACAATATCTTAAAACACCTGAGGAAATGCAGGAGCTATTTTCGGATATTCCTGAAGCCATTGAAAACACCGTTGAAATCGCTAAACGCTGCAATGTCAGCTTAACATTAGGGAAAAACTACCTCCCTGAATTCCCTGTTCCTGACGGTTTAAGCGAAGAGGAATATTTTTGCCAATTAGCCAAAGAAGGCTTAGAGGAGCGTTTAAGCTTTTTATTTGACCGTGATGCAGACGATTTTGAAGAAAAACGTAAACCTTATGATGAACGCTTAGAAACTGAACTTAGCGTTATTAATGAAATGGGCTTCCCCGGTTATTTTTTAATCGTTGCCGATTTTATTCAGTGGTCAAAAGACAATGGCATTCCTGTTGGTCCCGGGCGTGGTTCAGGTGCTGGCTCCTTAGTTGCCTATGCTTTAAAAATCACCGACCTTGACCCACTGGAATATGATTTGCTGTTTGAACGATTTTTAAACCCTGAACGGGTTTCTATGCCTGACTTTGATATTGATTTTTGCATGGATAACCGTGACCGCGTGATTGATTATGTTTCCCATCATTACGGCAAAGAAAAAGTCTCACAAATCATTACTTATGGCTCGATGGCAGCAAAGGCGGTTGTGCGTGATGTTGGGCGTGTTTATGGTCATCCTTATGGTTTTGTGGATCGTATTGCCAAGCAAATTCCGCCTGATATTGGCATGACATTAAACAAAGCACTCGAGGCATCCAAAGAACTAAAAAAGGCTTATAATACAGATGAGGATGTCAAAACAGTTTTAGATATGGGCATGAGCCTTGAGGGGCTATCGCGGAATGTCGGTAAACACGCGGGAGGGGTGTTAATTTCTCCTACGGATTTAACAGACTTCACGCCATTATATTGCGAACCTGATGGCTCTGGCGTGGTGTCTCAATTTGATAAAAATGACGTCGAAGCCGTAGGGCTGGTTAAGTTTGACTTCTTAGGGCTACGGAATTTAACCATTATTGATTGGGCATTAAAGAATATTAACACCCGAAAAAAGAAAAATAATGAAGAATTGGTCGATATTGCCCGTATTAGCTTGGAAGATACTACCACTTTTGATTTGCTCAAAGCCCAAAAAACAACGGCAGTATTCCAGCTAGAATCTCGTGGCATGAAAGAGCTTATCAAACGCTTACAACCCGATGTTTTTGAGGATATTATTGCACTGGTCGCCTTATATCGCCCAGGTCCTTTAGGCTCAGGCATGGTGGATGATTTTGTCAACCGTAAACATGGAAAGGCTAAAGTTGAATACCCCCACCCTGCCCTAGAGCCCGTGCTGGAACCCACTTATGGGGTTATCTTGTACCAAGAGCAGGTTATGCAAATCGCACAGATTTTGGGGAACTTTACGCTAGGCGGTGCTGATTTATTGCGTCGTGCGATGGGTAAGAAAAAGCCTGAAGAAATGGAAAAGCAGCGGGCTATTTTTATAAAAGGAGCTTTGGAAAATAAGGTCGATGAATCCGTTGCAACGTATATTTTCGACTTAATGGAAAAGTTTGCAGGCTATGGTTTCAACAAATCTCACTCTGCCGCTTATGCTTTAGTTTCTTATCAAACCGCATGGCTGAAAGCTCATTATCCTGCTGAATTTATGGCAGCAGTACTATCCGCTGATATGGACAATACTGAGAAAATTGTAACCTTGATTGATGATTGCCGCCAATTGGGTTTGAGCATTGTGCCGCCTGATATTAACCAATCTGAATATCGTTTTACCGTGAATGATGAAGGGCATATTGTTTATGGTATGGGGGCAATTAAAGGGGCTGGCGAAGGTATTTTAAATATTATCACCGAAGAACGCATCGCCAATGGCAATTACACTTCACTAGCAAATCTATGCGAACGGATTGATTCGCAAAAGATTAATCGTCGAATTTTAGAAACACTAATTAAGGCGGGGGCTTTCGATAATACAGGAGTGAACCGACACAGCTTAATGGCGTTTTTGCCTGAAGCCTTGCGTATGGCAGACCAACATCATCGTGATCAGGGTATTGGTCAGGCAGATTTATTTGGTGGAGCAATGGCGGTTGAAGCCGATAGCAATGTTTGCCCTATTTTGGAAGAATGGTCTGAACGTGAGCGGCTTAAATTGGAAAAATTAGCTTTAGGCTTATATTTAACAGGACATCCAATTAACGAGTACAAGGACGAGCTACAGCAAATAACGACACACCGTTTAATTGATTTAGTCGAAGACGATGGGCAGAAAAAACACAATAAACAAACGGTATTAATCGCAGGCTTGGTTTCAGATACCCGCTTTCAAACCACCGAACGCGGTAGGCGGGCATTTATTACGCTCGATGATCAATCGGCTTATTATGAATTTATGGTCTTTGATGATGTCATTAAAGAGGGCGAGGCATTTATTGTTAAAGACGAAGTATTGATTGTTGAGGGCAAATTAAATACTGATTGGTCAGGCAATACACGTTTAAGGGTCGAAGCATTGCATGATATTAATAGTGCGAGAGAACATTTTGCTCGTCGTTTATTTATCCAAGCTGAAACACTCGATGATAATGATGCAATTAATAAGACAAAAGCACTATTTAATACCCAGTTTAAACAACAAACTAATAAGTCTTGCCCTGTTGTAATCAGTTATAAAACACAAAATGCTAAAGTATGCTTACAACTAGGGGCAAATTACCATGCTTCTTTGCAACAAGAGGCAATTAATCAGTTAAAACAGCACTTTGGGAAAATATCGGTTAGAATTGAGTATTAGTTAGTTTACCATTACCAAGCTACAATTCAATAAATATAAGAAAAAAGTGGGGGGGACAAATGCTACGTACAGCACAAATAGATACTGCTACAGCAGACCTTACCTCTAGCCCTGCATGGCGAGCATTAGAAAAACATTTTTTACAAGTAAAAGACCTAAAAATGAAGGATCTTTTTGCTGAAAATCCACGGCGTTTTTCCGAATTTTCATTACACTTTGAAGATATTTTATTCGATTATTCAAAAAATCGAATCACTCAAGAAACTATGCAACTTTTATTCAATTTAGCCAAAGCACGTCGTATTGCAGAATGGCGAGATAAAATGTTTAGTGGTAAAAAAATCAACAATACTGAAGATCGGGCAGCATTACACACAGCCTTACGCAATCGCTCTAATACCCCTGTTTATGTAGATGGTGTTAATGTCATGCCTAAAGTTCAGGCAGTGCTGGATAAAATGGAAGCCTTTTCACAGAAAGTTCGGCGTGGTGAATGGCGAGGTTACTCGGGCAAAAAAATCACTGATATTGTAAATATTGGCATTGGTGGCTCTGATTTAGGTCCTAAGATGGTCTGCCATGCTTTAACACAATATCATCATGAGCGTTTAAATATTCACTTTCTCTCTAATGTCGACTCTTCCCATGCAGAAAGCATTCTTCGAGGAAAAAATGAGCTAAACCCTGAAACCACTTTATTTATTGTTGCTTCAAAGACCTTTACCACGCAGGAAACGCTACGGAATGCCCAAACTGCAAAAAAATGGTTTTTAGATTGGGATACCACAGAAGCTGATATTGCCAAACATTTTGTTGCAATCTCCACGAATAAAAAAGAAGTCGAAGCATTTGGGATTAATCCAGACAATATGTTTGAATTTTGGGATTGGGTAGGCGGACGCTATTCACTTTGGTCAGCTATTGGATTAAGCATTGTATTGGCTATTGGTATGCCAAGGTTTATTGAGCTACTCGAAGGTGCTCATGCTATGGATCAACATTTTCAAACCATGCCCTTTGAGAAAAATATTCCTGTTATTATGGGGTTGTTAGGTATTTGGTATAATAATTTTTTTGATGCCGAATCCAGTGCAGTATTACCTTATGATTATTATCTTCGTGAATTTCCTGCCTATCTTGAACAAACAGATATGGAAAGCAATGGCAAATCCGTAGATCGTCAAGGTCGCCGTATAGATTACTCTACAGGTTCTATCGTCTGGGGTGCAGAGGGCAATAATGGTCAACACGCTTTTTATCAATTAATCCATCAAGGTACTAAGCTTATTCCTACTGATTTTATTATCGGAGCAATTACTCATGCAAAATGCAATCAACAGCATCGTAATATTCTAGTATCCAACTTTCTCGCACAAACAGAAGCCTTGATGATTGGACGCTCACAAACAGAAACTCGCCAACAATTAAAAGCCGCAGGGGTCGAACTGAAAGATGTTGAAGAACAAATTCCCCACATGGTATTTGATGGCAATCAACCAAGTAACTCCATCCTATTCAAAGAACTCAATCCTAGAACACTCGGTTCATTAATTGCCATGTACGAACATAAAATATTTGTGCAAGGGATTATCTGGAACCTCAACTCCTATGATCAATGGGGCGTTGAACTCGGCAAACACCTAACTGCAAAAGTCCTAGAAGAACTAGAATCAGGTAAAACTATCTACCAACATGATTCCTCAACCACAGGCTTACTAGAACAATATCGGAGTTTTAAGCAAGAGAAAATAGTGAAATCATAGTGCATAACTCAGATTAATCCTATAATTTTTATCCTTATTTCCTCCACGCTTTTTTGTGAAAGTGTGGAGATAAAAAACTATACGTCTTTAAAAAAGCGTTTTTTATCTTTATATTTCACTACAACATTTGCTGTATTATCTTTTTCTTTGATGATATCTCGCGGATCTTTTATTATTGGAAAAGCAGAACCTTGACTGGCTGATACCAAGTTGCTATCACTAGGTGACTTAAATAATTTACGCTGTTTTGTTCTAACCACTGGTTTACTTCTCATAGACGAACGATTTTGATTTGATTTATTTTGAGAAAGAGATAGTTTGTTTTTTTTGGAAGATGAGCTTTCTTCTCGTTTACGGTAAATTCCTCCACTCAAACGACCAAAACGTCCTTTCTTAGGCCTTCTCTTAGTATCATTAGATGATAATTCTTTCCTCTGACTATCATTACGCCGCTTACCAAACTGCCCTGCATTTCGACGTAGTTTTTTCTGCTGACCACCACTTTTCCTAGATTTTGTTGACGAAAAATCTGGTATAAATGTTACGAAAGGATTTAATGATTCAAGACCTGGAGTCGTTTGTTGTTCTATGCGAACCCCTAATAATTCCTCAATTTGCTTTAAAGACTCACGCTCCTGAATACCTAATAAAGCAATAATTGGTGATGCTTTACCTTCCCAACCTTTAGCCTCCATTCGACGAATATAGTTCCTAACAGATTTTGGCAGTTCAAAATGAATAATATAAGGAAAATCATAAGAGTCGAGTTGAACAGGACTTTCATCACTAATAATCAAGGCTGTACTAGCAGTACGTTCTTGCTCTGATAAGTCTATTGCTACGTCAACACTATGTCCGTGGTTAGCAAGATTATCTGCCAAGTGCGATGCTGTTTTATCACTTGATGTATAAATTAAAACGGGTTCACCTTGATATTCATCCAACAAATAATCCATAATTGCAATTTTATGGGTATAATCATCACATAACTGTATTCGCTGTGGTATGCGGGATAAAGGGTGTTTATCTTCTTCAACTTCTAATGCGATAGCATCAGGGATAAGGCTATTAGCATATTCGACGACACCATCGTCATCTTTTACGAATAGTACAATGGGATAATCTCGTGATTTTTGACTTAATATTTTATCGATTAGACCATGAAATTCTTTATGATAGATAGAAGCTAAATCATCAACAATTAGCATTTCTACTTGTGAAAAATCAGCCTTACCATTATCGGATAAATCACTTAACCGCCCTGGTGTAGCAACCATAATATCCAAAGGACGGCGTAATAAACGCATTTGTGGTTGATACGGACGACCACTGACAATAAATCCAAACCGGAAGCTTTGATTACTTGCCAGTCTTTTAACGGTATATTTAATTTGATTCACACGATCTTTTCGCGAAGTCAGTATAAGTACCCGAGCACCATGATAATCACACAAGGGATTTTCTAAGACATAATTAATTGCAGGAATCAAAAAAGCTCCCGTTTTCCCAGAGGCAGACTGACTCTTCACCAACACATTTTTTTTAGCATTGATTAAAGGAATAAGTTGTCTTTGTAACTCTGTTGGTTCTTTGTAACCTGCTTGCTCTAATGTCGCAATACATTCACTATTTAGATCTAATTCTGAGAATGACAAAATTGTTACTTCCACTTTATAGCGTTTAAGGAAAATTTTAGAACACGTCGATTATTTAATTTATATTCCACTTAACTCGATCATAATATCGAATTAAGCTAATAAGACGGCTTGGGGTAACCTTTTACCTTATTAATTATAGAAGCTTAAAATAGAGCTCCCTTTTTTAGTTGATAATTTTCAAGAAACCGAACGTATTTTAATATACAAATAGTCTCCGACTCATGCCATGAGATTTGATGTTTTGCCCTTATATATATCAAACTATCTGCTACCATAAAATCACAGTATATACAGCTACTATCTCTACGTTATGTTTGATATAGGAAATTATTATACTTGTTGTAGAAAGTCAACAAATTAGCGTTGTAAGGCTACAACAATTATCTTCCTCCTATTAAAGCTACTCTACGTTAGCCGATCAAAAACATAGTATTATTATCTATTCTCAGAAATTCTTTAACTGTTTCAACTGCCGTTTTAGATCATCAATCTGATCTAGTAAGTCTAACGCTAAAGCAACACCAGAAATATTAACCCCTAAGTCTCGACGTAGACGTAAGGCTTTATCCGCCCTAACTAAGACACTACGATGAAATCGCCATTGTTGACTATTTTTACCTTCTTGTGGTGCAATTACCCCATAATCAATTAGCTGGATAATTACTTCAGCAGATACATGGCAAGTTTGGCATAATTCAGCTAGACTAAGAAACTCTTCATCTTCTAGAATACAACCTGATATGATTTTCATCGTTTTTGTATTCATCTTTCCTCCTTATTAAAACATATAACTGCGTGGATTAAAGTCGATTTCATCACGCATTTGTTCGTTAAACTTCTTCACTTTTGGATCAGAAGATGGTGGTAACATAACTTGCAATACTACATAAAAATCTCCTGTATCTTTACCAGGTAAGCCTTTACCTTTTAGACGAAGCTTCCGTCCTTGCTGTGAATCTGCTGGAATTTTCATGCCAACTTTTTCACCTGTTGGAATTGGTACGTTTATTTTTGTACCTAATGTTGCCTCCCAAGGAGCAACAGGAACATTAAGATAAATATCCTTACCATCAATCGTATAGAGCCGATGTGGATTAAAACTAACTTCTAACAATAAATCACCACGTTCGCCACCACCAATACCTGGGTTACCTTGTTTGCTAAGACGAATAGTTTGACCTTCCTTAATTCCCTTAGGAATTTTTACTTTAAGTGTGCGTTGTTTATTGGTGATGACTCCTTGATTATCAACTTCAGGTATTTGTAAAGTAAATGAACGACTTGCTCCATGCAGAGAGTCCTCAAGGTCAATCATGACTTTTGCCCGGATATTTTCACCTTTAGATTGAAAACTTGAACCATAAGTGCTGTTATAGTAATGCCTACCAGTACTTCTACCACCACCAAATAGGTCTTCAAAGAAGCTACTATAGTCTTGTGCATTACCTTGTGTATAACCACCACCCCCAAAATCAAATTGTTGCTCCCAATCAGGTGGTGGTTGAAAGCCACTTTGACCTGCTTTCCAATTACTACCAAGTTGGTCATAGGCTTCACGTTTCTCAGGGTCTTTTAGAACCTCATAGGCTTCCCCTATTTCTTTAAATTTTTTCTCAGCATCTGGTTCTTTGCTAACATCAGGATGATACTTACGGGCAAGCTTTCGGTAGGAACGCTTAATTTCATTTTGTGAAGCATCTTTACTGATCCCCAGTATTGTATAATAATCTTTATACTCCATTCTGTTCCCCTTTATTTATAAAATTACCATTGAGATTGTACCCATTGAATAACTTGTGCCGTATTCATTGCTCCTGCTTGTCTCGCAACTTCTTTGCCATTTTTAAACATTAATAAGCTAGGAATACTACGAATACCAAATTGTGCTGCCGTTTGTTGAGCCTGTTCTGTATTCAGTTTTGCAAATAATACATTAGGCTCTAATTGAGTACAGGCTTGTGCAAAAGCGGGAGCCATCATCTTACAAGGACCACACCAATCTGCCCAAAAATCAACAATAATGGGTAAATCATTCTTGGTGATAAATTTTGTAAAGTTTTGATCATTGAGTTCAACGGGGTGCCCCGTAAATAGCAGGTTTTTACATTTTCCACATTTAGGGTGATCACCTAAACGGGTTACTGGTATACGGTTTACTGCTGCACAATGTGGACATACGATATGAGTTTTTTCTGTCATTATTTCATCCTCTGCTTGCTCATGTTTTCTCAAATTAATTGTAGGACAATTTTTATCTCTTGAACACAAAACAGGCTGATCATATGACCAGCCTGTTAATCTATTAGTGTTACTTAACTTTGAGACCTTCACAATAATCAAGCAAGAAAGAACTAGCTTATATTATAGCAATATTCTCAAAGTTAGCATTTAATTTACGCCACTTTAACCTCAATTTTTCTTGGCTTATGTTTTTCTGAACGAGGAATAACAAGCTTTAATACACCATCTTTTAGTTTGGCATCAATTTTATCATTATCTAGTTCAGAGCTTAGCGTAAACTGTCGACTATATTTACCTGCACGCACATCCATATAAGTTGGTTTCAGGTCTGTAGGAGTATTTAAATCAATATCTGCGTTGATGCTTAATACATTACGATCAACATTAATATCTAACCTCTCTTGACTTACACCTGGTAAATCAACATAAATTACCGCACCTTCTTTATTCTCATAAATATCGGCATTAGGACGTAATTTCAAACTTTGAGCCTGTGCTTGTTCTTGCACAACATTGTTTTCAGCTTGACTCACTTTTTCCATCGTTTTTTCAGTTGTCATTTCATACCTCCTTATGCTGCTACTTTAATTTGACGTGGTTGAGATTCTTCACGCTTTGCAATACTAATATGCAAAACACCATTACGATATGTAGCTTCAGTTTTGTCAATATCTACATCATCAGGCAACGTAATGGTACGCTTGAAACGACCAAATAAGCGTTCTCTGCGACTCATTACATCTTTATCATCGCCAGCTTCTTCCACCTTACGTTCACCAGAAATACTTAGTAAATTTTTCTCTAGTGAAATATCTAAGTTTGCTGCATCAACACCAGGAGCAAAAAGATACACCTCAACACTTTTATCTGTTACCCCCATATTTACTTGCGGGAATGTTTGCATTTGAACTCTTTCGGCAAAAACAGGGAAATCCTGTGCAAAAATATCATTCAAGCTTTCAAATAAGGTAGGGTTAAAACGTAACATATTTGAAATCATACTCTTTACCTCCATATATCATATTAATTTAGTTATAAAAATGTATTCATTCTGTGTTTTTCAACTAACATTTGTGCCTTCATCTTTGTAAATATTTAAGGCAAGTATGCTGAAATTGAAAACTATTTTATGTCAGCTAACTGACAGTTTTTAATTTTTTTTAAAATTTCTTTGTGAATATATTCAGACACTCTAAAATCAGAAGACTCAATAATGACACGATAAATACAAACTATGCCAAATAATCAACTTGTTCCGATTAGTACGCAGCTAGTTAAACGTTCTAATTTATTTTCAACATTACCTGATGCACTAGTAGAAGAAATCACTAAAAACTTACGAGCTGAACGTTGGAGTAAAAAAACACATATTTCACCAGATGTTTTATTAGAGCGTTTTTTTATACTAGAAGAAGGACGTATTGAAATGAGTCGTGTTAATCCAGATACAGGTAGAAGCGTCACTCTAGACTTATTACAGCCCGGAGATTCATTCGACGTTGTAATTTTATTGGATGGACAAGCTCATGATGTAATTTTGTCACCACTAGAAGAAATAAAAGTTTTATCAATCCCCATGCATAAAATGCGTGAATGGATTTGGAAATACCCTGCACTCAATCAACAATTTATGCCCTATCTTGCTAAAAAAATACGAGAGCAAGAAGATAAAACAACCGACATTGCTCTATATGATACAGTCACTCGATTAAGCCGTATTATTCTAAAAAACCTAAATAAAATAAAAAATTATCGTGGGCTTGCAGAAAATGCACATACTGAACATTTAATCACTGGATTGTCAGATGAGGTACTTGCTCGTATGGTTGGTTCGGTTCGCCAAGTTATTAATCAACACTTACAAGAATGGAAGAAAAAAGGTGTCATTGACAAAAAGCGTAATAAAATTATTATCAACAACTTACAGCAGATTATTGATGATGCGGACATTACATCATCACATTTTTAATTGCAAAAATTCGATAATCTCATCAATTGATACTTTGCAAGTTTCATTCGTTTGCAAAGAAAAATATTCATACACACCTGCTTCAATACTGCGACCTGAAATAGTCAAACGATGCGGAATTTGCAAAAAACTCGCAACTTGAAACATATTTTTAGGCTTTTGATTTCTATCATCCAGCAAAACACTGAAGCCTTGAGATTCCAATTGATCATGCAAACGGTTCGCCATAATCGAAACATTTTCAAATTGCCGCGGAAAAATCGGCGTAATAATCACTTGAAAAGAGCCACCTTTCTCTACCTTATCCCGCAAACTATCTAGTGTAAAATCAGAGAGTCGCATTGTGATATTTTCCGACTTGATCAAAGCTTCTTTAAAGTACACTGATGCATAGTCATCGGTAACTGGCAATGTACATTAAATCGGCAAGCCGCTTCAATGCCAGCCTTGGCAATTTTAGCAGGGTCTTTGTAGCGATTATAACTCGCGTGCATTGCACCTAAAGCAAAATGAGCTCCTGTGCCTGCCGCCCAATATTTGCTGATTTCACTGACATTGCGATCACCTGATACCTCATAAATCCCTGAGGAATTGGCGATTAGCATATGCAGTTGCATACTCTCAACCGCTTGTGTACTCGTGCCATTTTTTGTCATTAGGTAATATTCATCCTTGAAAACCTTGTGCAATTTTAATGTTGAGCGGTAAATATTAGACAAGCCATCAAATGACAAATCCTTACCATGATCTTGAAGGGCATGTTCCAACATAATCTTACCCATTGTAAAACCTGTTAGAGCAAACCATGTATTTTTATAATGAATAATTTTATCGTGATTAAGCTTATGATCCGCATCTTTCAAGGTACTGCCTAAACTACTCGCCGTATCCGCTGCAATCACCAGTTTATTATTTTTTTGCACAACAACCAGTACAGTCATGACTTGTTCCTAAATTAATACTAGACGTATAACTTTACCACGCAATAAAGAGGTTTTTCAGCGTAAATAATAAATTTTGTTATACTCTTGCCCTTTCATTTTACTATTAGGAACTGGATATGCGTGCAAGTGACGATTGTCAGAACAATCAATGTTCAATGCCAGATATTGCTAATGAACCTCATTCTGGACCCAATTCACCATTAAATTGGGTGGGTATGAGTGCAATCGAACTCCCTGTCTTTTTGCTCAATTCTGCGAAAGAAAAAATCCAATCTCTTGCCAAAGTACAAGCCTATGTCAATTTAATTGATCCAAATAGCAAAGGCATCCACATGTCGCGTTTGTATTTGATATTGGATGAAAAACTCAGCTCAGACCTCTTAACCCCCCAACTTTTAGCTGAAATTGTCAATGAATTTGCCGCATCACATAGCGATATTAGTAGCAATGCCTATTTAGAATGTCACTTAAATTATTTTGAAAAACGCAGTTCTCTACTCAGTGATAATACGGGCTGGAAAAACTACAATGTCCGCACTATTACCAGCTATCGAAATAGCGATATCGAAACTGACTTAACGGTAGAAATTCCCTATTCATCAACCTGCCCCTGTTCTGCGGCATTGGCTCGTCAATTAATTCAAAAAGGCTTTACGGAAAAATTTGGAGAGGACGGCAAGGTTGAACTTAGTGCCGTGCGTGATTGGCTAGGCACTAGCGAGGGCATTCGAGCCACCCCTCACAGCCAACGCAGCATTGCCCAAGTGCGAGTCAAACTCAATGATAATTGCCAAGAACTTCCTATCTCAACGCTTATTGATGAAGTTGAAGAGGCATTACAAACCCCTGTACAAGCAGCCGTCAAGCGTGAAGATGAACAAGAATTTGCCCGCCTAAATGCAGCTAATCTTATGTTCTGCGAAGACGCCGCCCGCCGTATCTTTGCCAAACTTAATACTGATGAACAAGTGCAAGATTTCTGGATTCGAGTCAATCACATGGAAAGCCTACACCCACATGATGCAGTTGCAGTTGTTGTTAAAGGCGTGGAAGGTGGTTATCGGGATGATCCGAGGGAGTTTCCGAATTATTAGCCCTTTGCATGAAAGATATGGCGGATAAAAAGGCTTAAATTGTAGTGGTTTAATAAACTTGATCATGCAAACCAATAGCAATTAATAACACCGTCGTATCATCAATAAACTGAAAAACAACACGGTGTTCATAATTTATGCTAAATGCCCAAAATTCTTTTAAATTATTGCTTAAATGATGGGTTTTAAGAGAAGGATGATAAGGGTCTTCAGTAAAAAGCAATAAGCGTCCTTCAAAACGTGCAACAAGGTTTGGGTGTTTTTTCTTCCATTTTTTTAGCATTCGTAGAAATGGAGCATCCCAAATTAATTCAATCATTGTTCATTGCATCAATTAAATCACTTGCTGATCCGCGTTGGACTTTACCTTGTATTAAATTTTGTTTTGCTTGTTTAGCACGGTCAAGCAAAGAAATTTCTTGCATTTTATCGACTAAACGTTTTCGTTCTTCTAGTGAAAGCTTAACAAAAGCATCTAAAATTTCATTAACAGTCCCCATAATCAACATCCTTTAAATTAATTAAATATAACCCCATTGTAGCCAGCAATCTTTGTTTATTCAAACCAGTGAGTCGGTAATACTTAGGAGTTTGTCTGAGACACAAAAAAGCTACCCCATAATAAGCTCAGCTTTTTAAAATATCCTCCAACAGCCCCTCTGACGCAGCCTCTACCATATCAAAAACTCGTTCAAAGCCGTGACTGCCACCATAATAAGGGTCGGGGACTTCGGTTTCCTGCCAGCCTTTAGCAAAATCCATAAATAAGTGAAGTTTTTTTCTACCTGCGGGAGAGGCGATACGACGTAGGTCGGCGTAGTTTGAGGCATCCATTGCGATAATATAATCAAAATCATCAAAATCGGTGCTTTGGACTTTTCTCGCTCGTTGTCCTGACATATCAATACCGCGTTGACGAGCAACTTGTTGTGAGCGTCGATCAGACTGTTCGCCAACGTGATAAGCGTGTGTGCCTGCAGAGTCGATGAAGATTTTATCTTCAAGATTGCGGCTTTGTACAAGATGACGAAATACCGCTTCAGCGGTTGGTGAGCGGCAAATATTGCCCATACAGACGAAAAGAACTTTTGTTTTCATACGTTTTACACTATTAATGGTTTTCATTGTAATGACTCAAGCTAAGTAGCGAAGGTGTTGAGTCGTTGTTTTTCATTAATCTTTATTCCATGACAATATTTGCATGAAAAAATTATTACTTTGGTTGTTAATCGCTTTACTGCTGTTATTTATCGGTTTGTTTATCCGTGCTTATTTAAAAAACAAGCCAACACCTGTTCCACCACCAAAAACTAAACAAGTAGGGAAATTATTGTATCGCTTGGCGGATAAACCCTTGCCGATTGCGAATGCTGACTATACATCAAGCTTAGGGCATAAAAAAACTACAAATCAAGGTGAGTTTGAATTTATTGCAGGGGAAGAGATTCATTTTAAGATTGCTTCACTGGATTTAAAAACAACCGCCAAACCAATAATGACGCTGGAGGATTTAGTCAATTCAGCAAAACAAGAACACAATCTTGCTACTTTGCTAGCTAATTTAGATGACGATAGTCAGCTTGCAAATGGCATTCAGCTAGGGCAATTAGCTAAAACCATCACACCATTATCCTTAGAGCAATCAGAAGATGATTTTTTTGCCGACTTATTTTTCGCCATCGGTAAAACGCCCAAACTTTCTTTTGTGCCAAGTTTAGGAATCAACGTGGAATCCGCCCAAGCCAAGGCGGATACCGTTGGGCAAGCCATGCCATTTGTTGATATTTTCCGCACAGCCCGCCCTTTTAAAGAGCTATCCCCCAAAGGTGTGCAATATGATGAGCATGGCTGGGTGGTGAAAATCCCTGCAAAAAGCTTCGCTCGCACAAAGTTATTGCAAGGTACATTAAAAGATGCCATTCCCAACGGAGTTTATACCGTCATCTATGATGGTTCTGGCGTATTGTCTTTTGGCTCAGATGCCTTAAAAAATATAACCAAAATCGACAAAGGCTTGATGACTATTGAACTACAAACCAAAGATGCCTCTGATTATACCGAAGCCAATAGCCTAAGCCTTGTGATTAATCAAACCGACCCCGCTGACCCGATTCGTAATATTCGGATTATTATGCCGGGTGGCATTTGTCGTGATAAAAACAAAGCGAATAATGAGCCGATTGACCCACTGCATTCCAATGACAATCCCTTTTTACGCATAACATCGGCAGAGCAATGCCCACAGGAGACAAGCAAGTTTGTTAGCTTTGTTGATTTGCTCAAAGATAACCGTGATTTTATCGTATTTAATCCTGATTACTTACGCCATCTGCGAAATTTTGCGGTAATTCGTATGATGAATTTAATGGAATCCAGCCCAAATTATCATTGCCGCAAACTCAACAATCAGGAATATAAAGACTGTTTGGATGAATCCTTAACATGGGATCAGCGAGCAATCATGGCGGATGCTGTTTGGGGCGGTTCATCTCGAACACCCTTTATGCAACACAAAGGCGTTGCTGTCGATGTGCTGACCGCATTGGCAAATCAGCTCGGTCGTAGCCCTTGGTTTGTCTTGCCGCATTATGTGGATGATGACTATATTGAACAATTCGCCACACAAGTTAAAGAGCAGCTAGACCCTAGCCTAAAAGCCTATATTGAATACTCCAATGAAACGTGGAATCCGGGCTTCCAATCACATTATTTTGTCCAGCAAAAAGGGCTAGAGCAGGGCTTGGATAAAATTCCCGAAAGTGAATATAACTTTGGAAAAAATCGTGGCGGCAAATATTTTGCCCGACTAAATTACTATGTAAAACGCTCATTGGAAGTCTTTGCTATATGGAATCAAGTATTTGCTGATGATAAAAATCGTTTAGTGAAAGTTCTCAGCGGACAGCAAGGCGATATTATCCTCAGTGAAGAAATGCTGAAATATCAAAATGCTAGCCAAAAAGTCGATGCTTTGGCAGTTGGCGCTTATTTTTATGGCTGTATCGACCGCAGTAATAAACGCTGTATGCTCGCCAGTGGTGTATTAAACAATGCCACATCGGTGGATGATATTTTTGATATTATTGATCACAGTAATAATCCAATTAACGGAGATCCATCT
>JALWYT010000210.1 GCA_026992705.1 Thiotrichaceae bacterium | reverse complement strand
TACCACGCTGGAATGCGGTGTCCCCACCATAGTTGACGGGAAATACACCAGTCTTGAATGTCTCGCATCCATGAGTAATAGGTGTTCTTCCAGTTATCAGGCACAAATTTAATCTTGCCTGTTTCTACCGCCTCTAGTGCAGGTTTCGCTAGCTCTTCAATGGCGACATACCATTGATTTGTGAGATAAGGCTCAATAACTGTGCCAGAGCGGTCACCGCGTGGAACCATTAATTTATGGTCTTTTATCTCGACTAATAAACCTGCCGCATCTAAGTCTGCAACGATTTGTTTACGAGCATCGTAGCGATCCATACCGCGATAGACTTCGGGGACGTTGTTGTTCATCTTCGCATCAATTGTGAAGATGTTAATCATAGGAAGATTATGGCGTTTGCCGACTTCATAGTCATTGAAATCATGGGCAGGGGTGATTTTTACGCAACCCGTGCCTTTCTCGGGGTCAGCGTGTTCGTCGCCGACCACGGGAATTGTGCGATTACATAGCGGTAAAATGACCTGCTTGCCAATAAGATGAGATAATTCAGGGTGTTCGGGGTGGACGGCAACGCCTGTATCGCCTAATAGTGTCTCAGGGCGAGTGGTGGCAACGGTTAAAAACTCATCGGTCGCCTTGCCATTTTCATCGGCAATGGGGTAATTGATATGCCACATATAGCCGTTTTCTTCTTCGGAAATAACTTCCAAATCCGATAAAGCGGTATGCAAAACAGGATCCCAATTTACCAAGCGTTTGCCGCGATAGATCAAGCCTTCTTCATAAAGCTGCACAAATACTTGCGTTACCGCTTTGGATAAACCTTCATCCATTGTAAAGCGTTCCCGCGACCAATCCGGTGAGGCTCCCATGCGACGCAGTTGTTGTGTAATCGTCCCGCCAGATTGTTCTTTCCACTCCCAGACTCGTTCTACAAATTTCTCACGCCCTAGATCATGACGATTTTTGCCTTCCTGATTGAGTTGACGCTCAACCACCATCTGCGTGGCAATGCCTGCGTGGTCGGTTCCAGGCTGCCATAAGGTGTTATCCCCCTTCATGCGATGGTAGCGAATCAGAGCATCCATAATGGTATCTTGGAATGCGTGCCCCATGTGCAGTGTGCCTGTTACATTAGGGGGCGGAATCATAATGCAATAAGGTTTTCCTTCACCTCGTGGCTGAAAATAGCCGTGTGATTCCCAATGTTGATACCAACGCTGTTCGATGTCTTTAGGGTTATAACTTGTATCCATGTGTTTTATTGCCGTTATTGTCATTCACAGAGTACAAGATTATAGCAAGAGTCTATGGAATTAATAGAGGCAGAGATAAAGTAACAACTTTACACAATGAGTAATCACTTACCACTACCATACCATATACAAAATTATGCCGAATAATAACAAGAAAATAATTTCATAAAATCACATTCATTTGACTTATGTTAAACCAAGCTTTCCAAATTTAAGCTAAATTATCATTAAATATAATGAATTACTGATATATGACTAAACCCAATTTACAACGGCGAGCTTTTTTGCGAGGGCGTAGCCCTAGATTTAATAAAGCAGCAATTCGTCCACCTTGGTCATTACCTACGGATGATTTTGTGGAGGGTTGCGAGCGTTGTGATGACTGTGGCAAGGCGTGCCCTGAAAATATCATTGCTAAAGGTGATGGTGGCTACCCTGAAATAGACTTTAGTCGAGGAGAATGCACATTTTGTGGCAAATGTGTTGAGTCCTGCAAGGCGGGAGCATTTGAGACAAGCATCGAGCGAACAGCAAATAATGCATGGGATTTAGTGGCTAAAGTGTTGCCTAGCTGCTTGTCGATGAATCAAGTGATGTGCCGTACTTGTGGCGACCATTGTAATATGAGGGCAATTCGTTTCCAGTTACAGCTAGGTGGCAATGCAACGCCATTGATTAATGAGGATTTATGCACAGGTTGCGGAGCCTGCTTATATGTTTGTCCTAATCATTCAATAGAAATAAGGAATAACAAAAATGACAGCAACAGCCGTAGTTGAGACTCCAAATACCATTAGTGTCTGTGGCGTGATGGTTCAAGTTTTGCCTGAAAAAATGCCTGAAATTGAACCGCGTTTATTAGCTATCCCGGGATTAGAAATTCATGGTATGAGCGATGATGGCAAAGTCGTGATTACGGTGGAATCAGACAGTTATAAAGAAACAGGGAAAAGAATTACTGAATTACAGCAAGTGAAAGGTGTATTAGCTGCATCAATGATTTATCAACATACCGAAGAGCTTGAGGGTTGAGGACGCTCTGATGAGAAATGTACCTCACTAGAAGAATAAATACCAATAGGAGTCATTTATGAAGAGACGTGATTTTATTAAAACCAATGCCGTTGCCGCGACAGCCGCAGCCGCTGGAATAACGATTCCATTAATGAAAACAGTACAAGCTAAAGATACAACGATACGCTGGGATAAAGCTCCCTGTCGTTTTTGTGGTACGGGTTGTTCGGTATTAGTTGGAACAAAAGATGGGCGTATTGTTGCCACACAGGGCGACCCTGATGCTCCTGTTAATCGAGGTTTAAACTGTATTAAAGGGTACTTTTTATCCAAAATCATGTACGGCAAAGACCGTTTAAAAACGCCTTTATTAAGAAAGAAAAACGGCAAATTTGATAAAGAGGGTGAATTCACCCCCGTTTCATGGGATGAAGCTTTCGATATTATGGAAGAAAAATGGAAAGCAGCCCTGAAAAAAGATATGGAAGCCAATAAAGGCAAAAAGCCCGAAGAAATGACTTCAACGGTCGGCATGTTTGGTTCAGGGCAATGGACAGTCTGGGAAGGTTATGCCGCATCTAAATTAATGAAAGCAGGCTTTCGCTCTAACAACATTGACCCCAATGCTCGCCACTGTATGGCATCTGCTGTAGCAGGTTTTATTCGTACCTTTGGTTCAGATGAACCAATGGGCTGCTACGATGATTTAGAACACGCCGATGTTTTTGTACTCTGGGGTTCTAATATGGCAGAAATGCACCCCATTTTATGGACTCGCCTAACAGATCGTCGCTTAACAGGTCAAGATGTTAAAGTTGCCGTACTCTCAACTTATGAACACCGCTCTTTTGATTTAGCTGACTTGCCTATTATCTTTAATCCACAGTCTGACTTAGCCATACTCAATTATATCGCCAATTACATTATTCAAAACGATGTGGTAAATGAAGACTTCGTTAGCAAAAATGTCAAATTCCGCAAAGGCGTAACTGATATTGGCTACGGCTTACGCCCTGATCACCCATTGCAGAGAAAAGCGAAAAATGCCAAAAATGCAAAAGCCTCTGAACCAATGACCTTTGATGAATACAAAGAATACGTCAGTGAATATACGGTTGATAAAGCTCATGAAATTTCAGGTGTACCCAAAGAATCATTAGAAGAGTTAGCGAAGCTATACGCTGATCCTAATAAGAAAGTTGTTTCTTACTGGACAATGGGGTTTAACCAGCATACGCGGGGTTCTTGGGCAAATAACTTGATGTATAACGTACATCTATTGACAGGAAAAATCTCTGAACCCGGTAACGGACCTTTCTCACTCACAGGTCAACCTTCTGCTTGTGGTACGGCTCGTGAGGTCGGCACATTCGCACACCGTCTTCCTGCGGACTTAGTGGTTATGAAAAAGCCACACCGTGATTTTGTTGAAAAAGTTTGGAAGATTCCAGAAGGCACAATCCCTGGCAAACCGGGTTATCACGCTGTATTACAAAACCGTATGTTAAAAGACGGTAAACTCAATGCCTATTGGGTACAGTGTAATAACAATATGCAGGCGGCTGCAAACCTCAATGAAGAAACTTACCCCGGTTATCGTAACCCTGATAACTTTATCGTGGTTTCTGACCCCTACCCTACAGTTACGGCAATGGCAGCCGATTTGATTTTGCCAACCGCCATGTGGACGGAAAAAGAAGGGGCTTATGGCAATGCAGAACGCCGTACTCAATTCTGGAGACAGCAAGTTGATGCACCAGGTGAAGCCCGTTCAGACTTATGGCAATTAGTCGAATTCTCCAAACGCTTTAAGGTAGAAGATGTTTGGCCTGCGGAATTAATCGCTAAACAGCCAGAGCTTGTAGGTAAAACGCTTTACGAAGTGCTGTATAAGAATGGCAATGTCGATAAATTCCCTAAGCAGGAAGTCAAAGATGAACGCGGTAATGTTTATCACAATAAAGAAATGGACGACTTTGGTTTCTACATCCAAAAAGGTCTGTTTGAAGAATACCGTTACATCACAGTAAATAGTCCAAAAGGTAAGGTTCACGCTCTTGGTGAATTTGATGCTTATCACAAAGCTCGTGGTTTACGCTGGCCAGTTATTGATAGCAAAGAAACCTTATGGCGTTATCGTAAAGGCTATGATCCACAAGTGCGTGAAGGCAAAGAAATTGACTTCTACGGGCATAAAGACGGTACTGCCAATATCTTTGCATTACCGTATGAGCCACCTGCTGAATCACCCGATGATGAATACGATATGTGGCTATGTACGGGACGGGTATTAGAACACTGGCACTCAGGCTCAATGACGCGTCGTGTACCTGAATTATACCGAGCGGTACCCGATGCGGTTATCTTTATGCACCCTGATGATGCAAAAAAGCGTGGTTTACAACGCGGTATGCCTGCCAAAGTCATCAGCCGCCGCGGTGAAATTATTGCTAATATTGAAACTCGCGGACGCAATAAGCCACCCATGGGCTTAGTTTTTGTACCTTGGTTTGATGCAGGTCGTTTGATTAATAAAGTCACATTAGATGCAACCTGCCCTATATCAAAAGAAACGGACTATAAAAAATGTGCGGTCAAGGTTGTTAAGGCATAACTGCAATGGATAAATCCAGACGCAAATTCTTAACAGACTCGCTCAAAACTGCCAGTGTGGTTAGTTTGGGAGCTTTAGGTCTAGGTTTATACATACGCCAAACACGAGCCATGCCTCCGCAGGCAATTCGCCCGCCTGGGGCATTACAAGAAGATGATTTTCTCGGTGCTTGTGTACGTTGTGGCTTATGTGTGCGTGACTGCCCGTATGACACCTTGCATTTAGCGACATTAGGACAGCCAATTCCTACGGGGACACCCTATTTTGTTGCAAGGCAGGTAGCTTGTGAAATGTGTGAAGACATTCCTTGCGTCAAAGCTTGCCCGACAGGTGCATTAGATCATGACCTGACTAATATCAATGATGCTCGTATGGGCTTGGCAGTAGTGATTGATCAAGAAGGTTGCATTGCCTTTCAGGGTTTACGTTGTGAAGTTTGTTATAACGTCTG
>JALWYT010000209.1 GCA_026992705.1 Thiotrichaceae bacterium | reverse complement strand
GGTAAACGGTTATCACAACGTTTGATGCCAATTTTACCTGAAGAGCCTAACTAAATTAAAGTCAGAGCGAGCAGGAAGGGAATTATCTTATATCAGTTATATTTTTTGACTGAATAATTTTACGATGGCTTCAGAGTTTGAGGGAAAATATAAGTGTATGTAAGATGCTGTTAGCCGATGTTTACGGATAATTTTCTCTCCAGGTGAGGGGTGTCTTGCTCGTTTGCCATAGGCGATGGCAGTTTCGGTATTTTCACTTTTTGAGCGATGGTGAGCATGTCCGCGTATTTCGCCTTCTGGCAATGGGGCAGATTGCATTCCTTGGCAGCCGCCTTTGCTTCGCATAATGCCATCACCTGATATGAGACCGATCATTTTAGCTTTATAGCCTGATATATCGGTGAGGCTTTGTTGGATATATAACATACCGCCACATTCCGCTAATATGACTTTATTATCTACAAAGTGTTGGCGAATGGCGTGGTGCATTGTGTGGTTATTTTCTAGGGCTTGTAGATGTAATTCAGGGTAGCCGCCCGGCAGCCATAGCACATCACAATCAGGCAATGTTTTATCATGAATGGGTGAAAAAAAGTGTAACTCTGCCCCTAGGCTTTTTAATAAGCGGATATTTCCTGCATAAATAAAGCTAAATGCTTCATCTCGTGCAATGGCAACTTGTATCCCTGCTAAGGCTTGCTCGTAATGAGTAGTCGCTTCGGCATGGAAGCTGACATCTTGTATATGCGTATTGGCAAGCCCTGATTCTTCGATAATCTGAGCAATTGCATCGAGCCGTTGTTCAATATCGTTGACTTCTTCAGGATTAATCAATCCTAGATGTCGATGTGGAAGCTGCATAGCATCTTGTTTAGGCAAACAGGCAAGCAATTTCACGTCAGATGGCATACTGTTTTGAATAAAATCTCGATGGCGTTGGCTGGCTGTGGCATTGGCAATAGCTCCTGCAAATTGAATCTCTTTGCGATAATGAGCTAGACCACTGGCGATGGCTCCGAAGGTTTGTGCCATTGAGCGAGCATCAATAACCGCTGCAACAGGGATATTAAATAATTCAGCAAGATCAGCACCGCTGGGACTGCCATCGAACATCCCCATTACGCCTTCTACTAGGATTAAATCTGCTTGTTTTGCGGCTTGATAAAGCAGGCTTCGGCATTCTGATTCCCCCATCATCCATAAATCAATCTGCTCAACGGGACTGCCTGAGGCTTTTTCCAAAATAAGCGGGTCAAGATAATCGGGACCTGTTTTAAAGACGATCACTTTTTTGCCTTGCTTACGATAATAGCGAGCAAGCCCAGCGGTAATGGTTGTTTTGCCTTGCCCTGATGCAATAGCAGAGATAAAAAGAGCGGGGCATTGTGTAGTCATGCGTTTTTGCTGATTATCGGTATCATACATTGAAGAATATTACATGATTGTCATGATAATCATAAGTGTAATTAGCATTGTAGCAACAACTGCCATTTTAAATGGTGCTTGTTCAGAATGAAAGTCATTCAACACTTGCATTTCCGCCTTTTTATAGACAGCTGCTATACGTTGTTCAACCGGAAAGGTTTCAACTTTGCTAAATTCTGCTTTACCACCTTTCATTTGAATAATCGGTATGAGCACATTGATGTTAAGATGAGCAATAATTGCTTGTTGAGTAGGACCTTCGTAATTTTGCTCCCATGGTGGAGGTTGTGTGAATACGTCTTTTTTGTATTCGGCAATAATGGCTTTATTAGCCGCTTCAAATTGTTCACGATTAGCCTTTAGTGCTTTTTCAAGGTCTTCCAATTGAACCATAGGAGCAGGTGGACTTATTTGAACTTTATATATCTTTCCTTTTACCTCTACTTCGACTAAGCCAGTGAGTGCCATGTAAATTATTACCTACATTGAATTGAATACCTTTTTTTATCCTCAACCGTATCAATTTGATAGGCAGTGAGTTCACCACTCCATACACAACCTGTATCTAAGGCAACTACTTGGTTACTATCATAAAACCCTAGTGTTGACCAGTGTCCAAATATGATTTTCAGATCTATTTTTGACCTATTGGGTACATTAAACCAAGGCATAAGGTGCGGCTTATGCTGTTGCACCACATTAGGTGATAGTTTTTGTTTAAAGTTTAATTTGCCGTACTTGTTGCAGTATCGCATACGGGTGAAGCTATTTATAATATAACGCTGACGTTTACCGTCGCTTAATGTGGCTTTCCAACGTTTAGGTTTGTTGTGATACATATTGTCGAACCAGTCACGCAAATTATCCCCTGTCTTTAATATGGTTTCAATTTCTTCTGCATATTGCTTAGCTTCGCTTAAATTCCAAGCGGGGGAAATCCCTGCATGAACCATGCAATGCCCTAATTGATAATCAATGTGTAGCAAAGGCTGATGGCGTAGCCAGTGAATTAATTCATCTCTATCAGGTGATTTCATAAATTTTTTAAGGCTAGGGTGGGGTTTAAACAAACCGTAATGACTAGCAATTAAACTAATATCATGATTACCTAATACACATTTTGCACTTTTATCAAGTGATTTAATAAATCGTAATGTTTCAAGAGATTGTGGACCTCGACAAACTAAGTCACCTACTAGCCATAAAGTATCTTTGCTTGGATCAAAGTGTAGCTTATCAAGTAATCGAACAAGGGGATCATAACAGCCTTGTAAATCACCAATTGCATAAGTAGCCATAGTCTTTTTTGTTTCTTATATTTAAAAGTTATTCCTCATGCCAGTATAAAAGAAAGCTATTTTTTCTAATAGTTCTTAGCGATTGATGACAATAAAATGATATGAAGGTGATATTAATGATACAGACTGTTTATGTATAGTTAAGACTGTTATCAATAATTCTAAATTCAAAGTAAAATCTCTTAACATAACAAATAATAATTTAGTTATACTCTCAAACAGGAGTGTACAATGTAATAACAATTTGGCGATTATAAAATAAAAATGGTTAGATTTATTGGTTATATTTCAAGTATCTTAGTCAATCTAAATAGATTGGATGTACAAAAAATAATACACGTTACATCAGGGACTCCATCTAAAGATGAAGTTAATGCAGTCGTTAATGAAACTATAGCTGAAGATGCCGATGCAGCAACACGTCTACAAGGTTTAGCCATGATCTTTAAACCAAGTGCCTATGAGCGTGATGTTTTTCAGTTGCTACTTAGAGGCATCGCCTTACCCCATTTTGATACAGGCTTAATACAAGATCAGGGCTTTAGTCACTGGCAATTGGGTTTTGAGTGCAAAGGTAATGTCAACGATGAAATAGACAATGCAATACTTAAACTAACAGGCTATAAGCAGCAAGAAGGGCTATGGTTACAACGTAATAGGTGCCAGTAAGGCACAGCAATTGAAAATTCCACAAGATATTGCTTGTGATATTATACCTACCGCTTGCGAAAAAGCTGTTTATCGGAATACCATGCTTTTCTTGAACTCCCGACACAACAGGTTTATACCCTAAGCAAAGAGAAAATGAGTATTGGTAGAGAGCAGGCGACAGATAAAAATGCTGCTAAAGTTGTGTTAGATATGTTAAATAAGCCCTATAGTTTAATGATGCCAGACGGTAAGCCTTATCAAGTCGAGTTTAATGGTGAGTTTATTGATTTATCACTCAATTATCTGCACTTTTCAGTAAAACATATCGAGCTGGAGCGTAAAGAAAAACGCTTATTTGTAAAACAATGTAGCTCATCTGCTCCGTTTTATATTCTGGATAAAGATTACAAAATTAAAAAACGATTTAACCCCTGAAGTCGTGAAATCGGTGAGGTCAATTTAGGGGACTACATACTGGTGGGTTATTAGTAGAGGCATTGGTTTAATAATTTTACTTGGCACGATAGTTTGTCAAACGAATATCTAGCTTGCCGTCATCATCCTCATGCAATATCCGCACGGGTACGAAATTTAGTTCTTTTGCCAGCCATACGGTTGTGTGCTGAGATTTATTTTTTGGAGAAATTCGGACTTTTTCACAAGTGTATTTTCCCATAGGAACTTCAATATCTGCTTGACCTAATTTCCTAACAAGATATTGCTTAAGTTTGCCTCGATCCACAATATTATAGCTGTGATGCAAACCACCTTTAGCAATATCTTGCATTAACTTAACTTCTAATAAGGATAGATCACTTGTACCTTGGGGGACGTTTAATTGATAAGCTTGCTGATTAAAAGTGCCTTGTACGAGTGTTGGCGTTTTAAAAATAAATTCATCTTTTTGGACTTTACGTTTACTTTTATGATGACGTAAATATTTTAAGGTTATTAATTGCCCATCCTGAATACGACCGCTACTATTTTCTACTAAGGTATCTCCACTTAATATAGCTGCAACTCCAGAAGCCTTAGTTAATTTATGATAATAGTATTGATTACCTTGATAAACTAAACTAACCTGCATTGAACCTAATAATAAACCTGATTTTGATACTTTATAGCTAGCACTATAAGCATTAGGTAGTGCGTACAACTGAGGGCTGATAATACTTATGTAAAAAAGTATAATGTAGTTAATAATTTTCATTTAATATCCTTTTACTATTGCTTTCTTGCTTTCTGGACTAGAAAAATAGCAAAATGTTCCTTGACCTAATGCAGGCGACTTCTATTATTATAGATAATATATTTAAAACGATAATATTTGATAAATTAATCATGGAGATATAATAGTGAGTGATCACATTATTACATTGACAGACGATAGCTTCGACACAGAGGTATTACAAAGCTCAACACCTGTATTGGTTGATTATTGGGCTGAATGGTGTGGACCTTGCAAAATGATTGCTCCCATTTTAGAAGAAATTGCTCAAGAATATGCGGGCAAAATTAAAGTTGCTAAAATTAATATTGATGAAAATTCTGGTATTGCACCAAAATATGGAGTTCGTGGTATCCCAACATTAATGTTGTTTAAAGGTGGGGATGTTGAGGCAACAAAAGTTGGTGCATTGTCAAAATCACAATTAACCGCTTTCCTTGACCAAAATATCTAATCAGTTTGATTGGTGATGCAAGTATGAGTATTGTATCACCTTTTATATTTATCCTTTTGTCACAATATAAGACTATTTTGTTCATAAATTATCTATTTATACTGGTCTTATGGTGATGACTACGTTAATATCAAACAACTCTTATATGTATCAATATTACTGTTTGGTGCAAATTATCCGAAGCCCCCGCTTATATTTGTATTAAGGAATTTCTGTTTAAATCAAGATAAATTTTCTTAATGTTATGTATTTAACTTTTGTTTATTGATAAATTTAATTTGAATTAATTGAGATTATCCTTAATTGATAAC
>JALWYT010000208.1 GCA_026992705.1 Thiotrichaceae bacterium | reverse complement strand
AAGCGGGCAGAAGCGAAAAAGCGTAAAGCTGAAGAAGCCCGTAAGCAAGCTGAGGCAAAAAAGAAAAAAGAAGAAGAACGCAAACAAGCTACTGCTAAAAAAGCCGCAGAAGAAGCCGCTGCTAAAAAGAAAGCCGAAGCAGAAAGAGAGCGAAAGCGTAAAGCAGTCGCGGCTGCAAGAAAAGCCGCAGAAGAAAAACGCAAACAAGCCGCTGCTGATGCTGAAAAGAAACGCAAAGCAGTTGAAGCGGCACGCAGATCTGAGGCAGGTCGTATTAAACAAGGGAAAAATTTATGGGCAGGTAGGGTGAAAGCATTTATGGATAGATGCTGGATCCGACCTACACAAATTTCAGGTGGTTGGTCATCGTCCGTTGACTTGAAAGTTTCACGCTCATTATACATTAACCGTGCTCGTATTCGTTTCTGTGATGGTAGTCGAGAGTATTGTGAATCAATAAAACGAGCTATAGATCGGTGCTATAATAAAAGGCTGCCAAAACCACCGAGACCTGAATATTTTGAGCCTGAACTTCGTCTTAAATTTAGAAAATAATAGGTACTATTATGAAAAAATATATATTCACCTTTATTATTTTTATAGGCACTATGCTTATAAGCTTCTCTGCCAATGCAATACTGGAAATTGAAGTGACAGGTCATACCAATGATGGCTATAAAATAATGATTGCCCCCTTTCCAGGTTCAAAAATTATTGAGGCTGATTTAATACGTAGTGGACGTTTTGTTTTAGTTGATCCTGCAAAAGCCAATCAGCCATTAAAAATGGGTGGAACTTTGCAAGCAGAGCCTTTACAAAATTCAGGTGCTGAATACCTTGTTGTTGGTAACGTGTCGGCTGGATTAGAGTTTGAAATATTAGATGTTACAGATGGGCAACGTATTGCAGGCTACCGTGTTCCTGCTGCATCAAATCCACGTCGAACTGCACATAAAGCCGCTGATTTAATCTTTCAGAAATTAACGAATATCCGTGGTGCATTTGATACTCGAATCGCGTATGTGACAGCGAGTGGTAGTATTAACAGTCCAACATATCGCTTAATTGTTGCAGACTCTGACGGGTATAATCCAAAGACTATTTTAACCTCACGCAAACCTATCTTATCACCAACTTGGTCACCTGATGCTCAAAATATCGCTTATGTTTCTTATGAGTCAGGATCACCTGCAATTTATATTCAAAACTTACGTTCAGGCTCTAAACGTAAAGTCTCTGGTCGTCCTGGCATGAATAATGCTCCAGCGTGGTCACCTGATGGTAGCCGTATTGCAATGAGCTTATCTATTAATGGTAAACCTGATATTTTTGTACAAAATATAAATGGTGGTGCACTACGCCCTATTACACGCTCACGTTCAATAGATACCGAACCTTCATGGACGAGTGATGGTCATACTATTTTATTCACCTCTGATCGCAGTGGTAAACCACAATTATATAAAGTCCCTGCATCAGGTGGAACACCTGTTCGTGTGACATATTCAGGTAGTTATAATTCTGACCCGAGCGTGGTTGGTAATAAAATTGCGTCTGTACGTCAACGTGGTACAGCTTTTAATATTACAATTAAAGACTTAGGTACTGGTCAAGAGCGTATCGTTTCAAATGGACAACTGGATGAATCACCATCATTAGCTCCCAATGGAACAATGGTTATTTATGGTTCACAAGCTCATGGACGAGGTGTGTTAGCGGTTGCTAGCGATAATGGTAAAGCACATCAAATTTTATATTCACAATCAGGTGACGTACGAGACCCTGCATGGTCACCTTATTTACGCTAGGATACTGATATGAAAATGAAAAAATGGTTAGCTCCTTTATTTGCACTGACACTTACTCTTAGTGCTTGTTCTTCGCAAAACACCACTGGCGGAAATGGTGGTGGTCAACAAGGTGGTAACAGCGGTGGACAGAGTAGAGCTTATGGAAGTGACTATGGTAATGGTTATGGCAGTCATCAAGGCAGTGGTTATTATGATGGAAGCCGTTTTGGTAGCGGTGGTAATGGTAGTACAGTAAGCCCTAGTTTACTTAACCAGCGTATTATTTATTTTGATTTTGATAGTTCTCGAGTGCGTTCTGATAGCATGCCAATACTAGAAGCTCATGCACGTTATCTTGCAGCTCACCCTAATAAACATGTTCGCCTTGAGGGGCATGCTGATGAACGTGGTTCACGTGAATATAATGTTGCATTATCTTTAGATAGAGCCATTGCTGTTGAACGTGTATTAAAAGTTAAAGGTGCAAGAGCAAGTATGCAAACTATCCCTTACGGCGAAGAAATGCCCGCTGTTTTAGGACATAATCCAGCAGCATGGGCAAAAAATCGTCGGGTGGAAATTGTGTATTAAAAACTCAACTCAATGAGGTATTATAAATCAATTTGTAATACCTACGGAAATAGGTTATCAAATGAAAAGAGATACAAAAAAAATATTATTAGTAGTAGCTTTGACTGTTGCCTTAACACCAGCATATGCATTAAAGCCCACAGATGAGGCAATCATTGAGCTTTATCAACAAGTAGAAGATTTACAGCATGATGTCAATTCATTGCGAGGTACTAATGAGCAGCTACGCCATGAATTAGATAAACTAAAGAAAAGCCAAGAAACAAGCCAAGCCGCTTTGAAAAAGCGTATTAGCTCGCTTGAGGATCAGCTAGAAAATTCAAGCAGTAGTACTAGTAGCAATGGTGACAAAGCTAAAACAGAAGTGGAAAAAGAAAAATCAGACAGCACCATTGTTGGTGAAAAGTCAGATAATTTTGGCGGCAGTGTTGATAGAAAAGTCTCCGACAAAGTTGCTTATAAACGAGCTTATGATTTATTAAGCGAAGACCCTGATGCTGCAGTTGCTGACCTTGAGGATTTTTTGAAAGACTACCCATCTAGTCCACTTGCTGCTAATGCACATTATTGGATTGCGGAAACATGGTATTCAAAAGGTAAATATGAAAAAGCAAAAGACAGCTTTCTTAAAATCTTAAAAGATTACAAAGGTAATAATAAAGAATCAGCTGCTGCATTAAAACTAGGCTATACCTTCGTGCAAATGAGGCAATGGGATTATGCCAAGAAAACTCTAAAAGATGTTATTCGTTTCTTCCCTGATACACATGAGGCAGAATTAGCTAAAAGTAAATTAGCTTCTATTGAAAATAAATAACCAGTAATTCTACAGGACTTTAATGGAGATATTGGCATTGATAATGCCTCCTGCTTTTAATTACCAAACAATATCTCAAAATTAGTTTTCATCTCTTTATCTATGGCAACACTTCGCATCAATGAAATCTTTTTCTCCTTGCAAGGGGAGTCTCGCACGGTTGGTTTGCCTACGGTTTTTATTCGCCTAACAGGTTGCCCATTACGTTGCCATTATTGTGACACTGAATATGCCTTTTATGAGGGGGAGTCGCTATCGTTTGAGCAAATTATTGAGCAAATCTCTCACTATCAAACCCGTTATATCACCGTAACAGGTGGCGAGCCACTTGCCCAAGCGAATTGTATTCAGTTACTAACGCTATTATGCGACAAGGGCTATGAGGTTTCATTAGAAACCAGCGGTGCGATTGATGTATCATTAGTTGATAAAAGAGTCAGTAAAGTCATGGATTTAAAAACTCCTGACTCGGGTGAAGCTGATAAAAATCTCTGGTCTAACCTTGATTATTTGACACCCAATGATCAAATAAAATTTGTAATCTGTAGCAGAGATGATTATGACTGGGCAAAAACCATGATTGATATTCATGGCTTAAATCAACGCTGTGAGTTGTTATTTTCTCCCATTCATGGCGAAATAGAGCCTAGAGACTTAGCTGATTGGATTATTGAAGATCAGCTCGCTGTACGTTTTCAGCTTCAGCTTCATAAATACTTATGGAATGACGAACCTGGACGATAAACCCAACCCAACTCTCCCAATGAAAAATAAAGCTGTAATCTTATTATCAGGTGGCATGGACTCCACCACACTACTCGCCCTAGCCCAATCACAACACTATGAATGCTATGCGCTAAGTTTTCGCTATGGACAACGCCATAGTGCAGAGCTTGAAGCGGCTTGCCGTATTGCAAAACAGGCTAAAGTAAAACAGCATGAGATTATTGACCTTAATCTTTCACAATTTGGCGGCTCGGCACTGACAGATAATAACATTGATGTACCGAATGCTGGCTCTACAGGCATTCCTGTGACTTATGTTCCTGCTCGCAATACGATTTTTTTATCGGTTGCCTTAGGCTGGGCAGAAGTGCTGAATGCTAGGCATATTTTTATTGGGGTGACCGCCGTTGATTACTCAGGCTATCCTGATTGTCGCCCTGAATTTATTAAAGCCTTTGAAAAAACCGCCAATCTAGCAACGAAAGCGGGAGTAGAAGGTGATCATTTTACCATTCACACACCGCTGATTGAATTAAGCAAAGCTGAGATTATTCAATTAGGTCATCAGCTCGGCGTGGATTATTCGCAAACGGTAACCTGCTATCGAGCAGATCAAGATGGCAAAGCCTGCGGACAATGTGATGCCTGCAAGCTCAGAATAAAAGGTTTCAGTGAAGCAGGGTTTGACGATACGACGCATTATATCAAATAATGACTCATTAATAAGTTACACTTGATATTAATTTTATAGTAAAAGTATCAAAAAAAGTGATCTTACCTCAGATAACTTAAGCAAGTTCTTTGCTTGCTAAGGCAGATAATTTATAAGTAGTTTGACAGCATATTTATCGTAATCGTAAATAAAAGGGGGTTATTTTATCGATAATGAAGATGATTTCTTGCTTAGAGTGTTTGAAACAGATATTCAGGGTTTTCTTATTCAGTTATAATTTAAGTATTTTATCTTTGTGCTAAACTCTCTAATTCCTGAAATAGTTGTAAATATTCATCAGGTATTTGTTCGCTGTGTTTGCGTTTCCAGCAGCGTTTGAAAACATCTTCGGGTTTTAGGTCTTCTAGTTCTTCTTTGACTTCATCGGCTAAGGATTCATGTTTGCCTGTATAGCTGGTGGTGATTTTTATCAGTCGGATGGGGTTGTCGCCTATGGCTTTTTCGATTTTTTGGCGTAAGTCGGGTTGTGGTTGTTCTAGGCGTATATTGAGTTCTAGCCAAGGTTGTTGTTCTTCGGGCAGAGCCTCAAGTTTTAAGTCGGCTAGTTGGGATAATACTTCCTCCAATGGCTCTGCTTTTTTGGGGAGTCGGATAATTTCCACCGTTCGCGGAATGCTAATGGGGGTGATATTCACTTGTTTTTGTTCATTCATTTCAATGGATAAGATTTGATGGTGGTAGCGGTCTTCGCTAAGTGATAATGGGATAGGTGAGCC
>JALWYT010000207.1 GCA_026992705.1 Thiotrichaceae bacterium | reverse complement strand
TTATTGAGTAAACGATCAAAACACTTGAAAAAACTTAATTCTCATATTTCTAATCAAGAAAAAAGATTATCGCGTTTACTTGCCCAAGAAGAACAGCTACAAACCGTTGTAAATCAAGTTGCTGATATAAAAAATACTAAAACTAAAGATAGATCAATAGAATCTGAAGAAGTTTCTAGCAATCAAACAAAAATAATAAAAGGTAAAATAGTAAAAACACATCAAGTTGCCAACAAGCCATTATCAAAATTAAAAGGTAAATTATCTTGGCCAATTAATGGAAAAATAATTCATAATTATGGATCAAAACGTAATGGTCAACAAAAATGGAAAGCAGTTGTATTAGCTGCTCCTGGTGGTACAAAAGTGAGAGCAATTGCAAAAGGTGAAGTGGTATTTGCTGACTGGATGGATGGTTATGGCTACTTAATCATTATCCAACATGATAAGAGTTATTTAAGTTTATATGGATATAACCGTTCCATTTATAAAAAAGAAGGTGAACAAGTAGAAGCGAATGAAGTGATTGCCGCAGTCGGTAATTCTGGTGGACAAAGTCAAAATGCTCTTTATTTTGAAATTAGAAAAGGCAGGCAGCCACAAGACCCTAACCGATGGTGTACAAATAAAAAATAAATTGTGATATTTTCACCACAAATAAAGCTTTTTTGATACACTCACAAATAAAATGATAATGCCTGAATCTATAGGGTTCCTCTATTAATTCTGGATTTAAGTAAAATCCAGAATTAACAAAGGTATCCTACATAAAGAACCCAGGAGAAAGAGATTAAAACAAATTGGAGTCTTACATGCATTTTAATAAAAAGCTGTGATCAGGATTAAGCGCAGGTGCTTGCATTGGTTTAGCAACAGGGATTAATGTTACTGTATTTGCAGAAAAAACAACTAATATACAATTACCACTAAAAGAACTACAGACATTTTCAGAGGTTTATGCTCGGGTTAAGCAAGATTATGTAGAAGATGTTGATGACAAAAAATTAATCACTGATGCAATTCGTGGCATGCTCAGCGGTCTAGACCCTCATTCTGCTTATTTAGACGCAGAAGAATTTACTGAATTACAAGTTGGCACCAGCGGTGAGTTTGGTGGCTTAGGAATTGAAGTGGGTATGGAAGATGGCTTTGTTAAAGTTATTTCACCTATTGATGATACTCCAGCACAAAAGGCAGGCTTAAAGCCAGGTGACTTAATTATCCGCTTAAATGATACACCAGTAAAAGGTATGACACTCAGTGATGCAGTCAAAATTATGCGTGGTAAGCCAAAATCAAAAATTGTTTTAACTATTGTCAGAGAAGGTGAGCCCAAACCCTTCAAAGTTACTATTATTCGCGACATTATTAAAGTTAAAAGTGTTAAAAAACGTATGCTGGAAACAGGTTATGGATATTTACGTATTACTAGCTTCCAGGCTAAAACAACAACATCTGTTATTGATGCAATTAAGGCATTAAACAAAGAAAATAAAGCTCCATTAAAAGGCTTAGTCATTGATTTACGAAATAATCCAGGTGGTGTTTTAAATGCAGCAGTTGGTGTATCTGATGCGTTTTTAAATGATGGCAAAATCGTTTATACAGATGGTCGAATCGAAGATTCTAAAATGCAATATTTTGCTCAAAAAGGTGATGTACTTAATGGTGCCCCAATTGTTGTTTTAGTAAATCAAGGTAGTGCATCAGCTTCTGAAATTGTAGCAGGGGCTTTACAAGATCAAAAACGAGCACTCATTGTTGGTAAGAAAACGTTTGGTAAAGGCTCAGTACAAACCGTGTTACCTTTAGATGAAAAAACAGCCGTTAAGATTACTACTGCACGTTATTTTACCCCGTTAGGTCGCTCTATTCAAGCCGAGGGAATTGAACCTGATATTCTAGTTGAACCATTAAAGGTCACAGGTAGCAAAGATACTGGCTTTGAAATGATTAGTGAAGCCAGTTTATCTGGACACCTTGCTAATCCAAATGAAGCAAAACAAAGTAAACCTGAAAATAAAGATAAGCGTAAACAAGATACTGTGCTTGATAGTTTAGATAGTAAAAAAGAAAAAGATAAAACTGACGCATCCTTAGCTGAAAAAGATTATCAACTTTATGAAGCACTTAATCTGTTAAAAAGTATGGATCTAATACAAAATCACTTGTCAAAGAAACAAGAAAATAAATAAAGCTATGCTCAGAAAAAAACCAAACCTTTGCCCTAACAAAGGTTTGGTTTGGGCTGTGAGAACTGATCAACAGTTTATTTTTATTATTGAAGCTATGGTTAACCTAAATTCTCGTTGGGGTTTTGCTCGGGTTTGTTTTTTTAATCTAAAGCAACTCCCATGCCATAAGTAAAAATACTATATATACAGTTGATTTATATATTAATTATAAAGAATACCTATTCAGGCTAGTTGCTTTTAATGTCCAAATATGACAATTTTATGCCCTAAATTAATGTCGTATTGTCATTTTTATAAGAAAATAGCTTAGGTAATAACAGATGTCCTCTATAGAACAAGCTCGCTTTAATATGATCGAACAACAAATCCGCCCTTGGGAAGTATTAGATTCAAATGTATTAGAAACCATGAAATCTATTCCCCGAGAAGATTTTGTTCCTAGCCTGTACCGTTCATTTGCCTTTGCTGATATGGAAATACCATTAGCTCATGGTGAAGCAATGATGCCCCCACGCATTGAAGGACGTTTATTACAAGAACTTGCTATTACACCTTATGATACTTGCTTAGAAATAGGAACAGGAAGTGGTTACCTAACTGCTTGTTTAGCAACTCTTGCCAAGTACGTTTATAGTGTTGATATTTACGAAAATTTTATTCGTACTGCACAAGATAATTTAGATAAACATGGCATCACCAATGTTAACCTAGCCACAGGTGATGCAGCCCAAGACTGGCAAACACAACCCAATTATTATAATGTCATTGCAATCACTGCAGCAATGCCAAGTTATAACAATAAATATGAGAAAAAACTAAAAGTGGGTGGACGCTTATTTGTCGTCGTCGGCAAAGATGTACAAAGAGCCATGCTAATCACCCGTGAAAGTAGCAGTGAATTCTCTCGTGTTGAATTATTTGAAACTAAACTAAAATTATTAGTGGGTACAGAGCAAATAATACAAAAATTTATATTCTAATACTATGATTTTCCAAATAAATTCCTGTATCCTTTGATTATCATCTAGGATACAGAAAGTTCAATCAAGTGAATATCTTACTCCGTTAAATTACAACAACCGGAATAGGATTGATCGTTATTAATAATTGCTTTAACAGTAAACGGGTATTTAATATTAGTAATTCCATCTTTGCAGGAATGATCTTTATGGAAATAAAGTTTGATGCTATTTTTACCACTATTGCCTTTTATGATAAAGGATTTTCGAGTGCTTGATATTTTTCGTCGTGAAGTAACTGGCAACATATAACGATCACCTGTAATATTGACATTAATATTATCTTCAGTTACATCGATATTCCAGAAAGGTTTAATACCACCACACTCCAATTTTGCTCCTCGCATAACTTTAATATCAGGTGTTCTTTTAATTCTAGAACGATACTCAGGTTGTTCATTTTCATCCTTGTTTTCAATATCACTAGGTTTTAGATAGCGCTTATTTACCCAACCTTTAATGGGACCCCAAGCAATTTTTACCCATGTTGTATTACCAATTTTTTCGCTATTTCCTAATGTAACAACACCCTCACCATCAGCAGGAATAGTAGCAACAATATCGTGCTGCGTACCTGGATTATCCCTCACATTTAAATGATCCCATGGAGCAACACGGGTAACTGAAAAAACTCTTGCTCCAAATGCACTAGCTGATTCCATTATAATACTTCCCATGACGAATATCGTAGCAATTAAAATTGAAAAAAATAAATTTTGCTTTTTCATAGTACCTCCTAACTTTTTAATGCATTTATAACTTAATCACTTCCTTAACCTTTAATTAACAACATGAGTTTAGTAGAAAATACTAATATTGTAAAAAGTATTGTAGCTACATCTGCTAGATTACATAGAGTATAATGACTGATTAATCTTATAATCGTTTCCAAATTGGACAAAATTATGTCAGGTAAAATTTTTATCCAAACACACGGATGTCAAATGAATGAATATGATTCAGCTAAAATGCTGGACGTATTAAATGATAAAAATGCACTGGAGTTGACAGATGACCCCAATAAAGCCGATGTGCTTTTGCTAAACACCTGTTCAATTCGCGAAAAAGCCCAAGAAAAAGTCTTTTCCCTGCTTGGTCGCTGGCGGCAAATTAAAGAACAAAACCCTAATGTGATTATTGGTGTTGGTGGCTGTGTTGCCAGTCAAGAAGGCGAAGAATTACGCAAGCGTGCCCCTGTGGTGGATATTGTTTTTGGTCCCCAAACCTTGCACCGCCTACCTGAAATGCTCAAACAAGTAAAAGAAAGCAAACAAGCCATTGTTGATATTTCTTTCCCCGAAATTGAGAAATTTGACAACCTGCCAGAACCAAGAGCAGAAGGACCGACAGCGTTTGTCTCTATTATGGAAGGCTGCAGCAAATATTGTACGTTCTGCGTCGTGCCTTATACACGCGGCGAAGAAATCTCTCGTCCATTTGATGATATTATTGCTGAAGTCGCTGAACTCGCCAGCCAAGGCGTACGAGAAGTTAATCTGCTAGGGCAAAATGTTAATGCTTATCGCGGCAAAATGGCAGATGGTGAAATTGCTGATTTAGCACTACTGATTCACTACGTTGCTGCGATTGATGGCATCGAGCGGATTCGCTATACCACATCACATCCCGTAGAATTTACGGATAGCCTAATCCAAGCCTATGCGGAAGTGTCTGAATTAGTGGATCATTTACATTTGCCAGTGCAAAGTGGTTCTGACCGAATTTTAGCAGCAATGAAACGTGGGCACATGGCAGTTGAATATAAATCTAAAATTCGCAAACTACGCAAAATTCGCCCTAATATCAGTATGTCATCAGACTTTATTGTTGGCTTTCCTAATGAAACTGACCAAGATTTTGAAGACACCATGCGGTTAATCGAAGAAATTGGCTTTGACCATAGCTTTAGCTTTATTTACAGCCAACGCCCCGGAACCCCAGCAGCCTCAATGGAAGACAATGTTCCAATGGAAGTCAAGAAAAAGCGTTTGGCGAGACTGCAAGCCAGGATATTAGAAATGGCAGGCGAAATTAGCCAAAAAATGGTCGGCACAACACAGCGAATATTAGTCGAACGCTTATCGAAAAAAGACCCCAAACAAATATCAGGCAGAACCGAAAATATGCGAACCGTGAATTTTGACGGCTCGGCTCGATTGATTGGTAAATTTGTTGATGTAAAAATTACCA
>JALWYT010000206.1 GCA_026992705.1 Thiotrichaceae bacterium | reverse complement strand
CTACAGTGGCGGAAACATTGAAAATCCTGATTACCATAGCATTTGTACAGGTAGCACGGGGCATGCAGAAGTCGTACAAATTATCTTTGATCCAGCGGTGATTAGTTACTATGAGCTACTACAAATTCATTTAAGCACACATAATCCCACCACTTTAAATCGACAGGGAGCGGATACAGGTACGCAATACCGTAGTATTATTCTTGCTCATAATGATACGCAATATAAAACAGCTGAAATCGTTATTAAAAAACTGCAAGCCTCATATACTGAACCTATCGTAACACAAGTTGCCCATTTTGATCGATTCTACCTAGCTGAACTTGAACATCAAAAATACTATGATTTAAATCCACATCATCACTATTGTCAGGCGGTTATTGATCCTAAATTAAAAAAATTTAAAACACTTTATGCAGATAAATTGATTTAGAGTCTCTGATTATAGTAAAAGGGTGAAGAGCAATTTTACCTTAGCTCTTTAGAGACTACATTACATCTAAACTGCATATAAACCACCTTTGTTATTATTACAATACAATCTTTTCTTTCATCTTTTGGTAAAACTTCGGGAAGTCATAATTACCCTGTTCAATAAGCCGCACAAATTTGGGTATTTGTTCAAAATACACGCCGATTAATGCTAAGCGGGCATTGTTAATGGGTTTGTCAAACCACGCATCGTAGCGGTTATCGCCGTGCCATGATTGTTTGAGTTGAGCGTAGCGTTTGCGTAGTTCTTGTATGATTTGCTGCTTTTTCTTTTCGGTTTCGTTATCAGACATTTTTATATGATAAAGCTTGTCTAAACGCTTGCTGGTATCGAGTAATAAGCCGATAAATTGCCGTTGTTTGCGTAAATGCTCTTGATAAAATTTAAGGCTGTCAGGGTGTTTTTGTTTTAACCATAAACGAGTTCCGACTTGACCGACAGCGGTTGCAAAGGCTTCGTTAAATTCGGAATCATTTTTATGGTAAACCTGCTGATGGGCAAGCTCGTGGAAGATGGTTTCAGCAGTTAAAATAATTCCATGATCTAGCATTGTGCTAACGATGGGGTCTTTAAACCAGCCTAGTGTGGAGTAAGCTGTGGCATCGGCGACATAAACATCATAGCCTAAAGCTTCAAGCGATTTGGCTTCCTTGAGGGCTTTCTTTTCTGAAAAATAACCTTTATAGCTAATACATCCCACCACAGGGAAGCACCATTGCGAGGGTGTCATGGAATATTTGGGAGTGACAATGACATTCCATGTTACGGCTTTACGCTTGAGTTCGACATATTTCTCATAGCTGCCATTATCGGGTAATTTCAAGCGTTGATGGGCGAAATCTAAAATTTCTTGCACCAATTTTAGTTGTCTTTTTCTATCTTCTGTTACGCTTGCATCTTGTAAGACTTGCTTTATTGGCTTACGTTTTGCCATTAAAGTTAAATGTCCTTTAGCCGTTTGGCTATAATAGCTCAAGGTACTGCAAGCAGATAACATCAATAGGGTGATTAAAACGCCAAGGTACTTTACGATAATCATAAGCTTATAAGGTGAAATAAAAATATGCCACGTTTTCAAGGAGATAAATCCTATATACACGGCTCGCCAGAATGTACGGGTATTCTACTGGTCAATTTAGGAACACCCGATGAACCAACAAAATCCGCATTACGCCGTTATTTGGCAGAATTTTTATCAGACCCGCGAGTTGTTGAAATTCCCAAACTCATTTGGTATCCCATTCTATACGGAGCAATACTACCACGTCGTCCTGCCAAAAGTGCGGCTTTGTATCAGTCCGTCTGGACAAAGCAAGGCTCCCCTTTGATGTTGCATTCCTTAAACCAACAAAAAGCCCTGCAAAAAGAAATGCAGATTCGCTTCGCAGGTCCTGTAAAAATCGAGCTTGCTATGCGTTACGGCAAACCGACAATCCGACAAGGCTTGGAGAGACTTAATCGCCAAGGGGCAAAGCGGATTCTTATTCTGCCTTTGTATCCGCAATACTCCGCCACAACCACCGCGACAACCTATGACAAAGTATATGATGTGCTAAAAAAATGGCGTTGGGTTCCTGAGCTGCGTTTTGTTGGACAATACCATGACAATAACAGCTATATTGAAGCCCTTGCTCGTAGCGTAGAAGCACACTGGAAAAAACATGAACGCGGTGATTGCCTGCTGATGTCATTTCACGGCATCCCCAAACGCAATCTGCAACTCGGCGACCCCTATTATTGCCAATGCCAAAAAACAGGGCGGTTATTAGCCAATCGCCTCAGGCTAAAAGCCAATGAATGGAAACTCACCTTTCAATCACGCTTCGGTCGAGCCGAATGGTTGCAGCCTTATACCGATAAAACCCTGCAAGAACTACCCAGCCAAGGCATTAAAAAACTGGATGTTATTTGCCCGGGTTTCCCTGCGGATTGTTTAGAAACGCTAGAAGAAATTGCCGTAGAAAATCGTGATTATTTCCTCAAAGCAGGCGGCAAATCTTACCGCTATATTCCCGCACTGAATGATAATAAAGATCATATTCAAGCCCTTGCTGATATTATTCAACAACACACTCAAGGCTGGCGAGAAACCAGCCGAGACTATCAAGCAGCAAATACAGGATTAATTCAAAAACGAGCCAAAGCAAAAGGAGCAACGCAATGAAAGTCGGCTTAATTCTAATTGGAGACGAATTACTCAACGGCTCCCGCCAAGACAAACACATGGCAAAAGCCATTGAAATACTGCATCAACGTGGTATGAAACTCGGCTGGGTACGCATTATTGCCGATGAAGCCCCACAGCTCGTACAAACCTTTAAAGAAACCCTAGCCAGTGATGATATTGTGTTTAGCTTTGGCGGCATTGGGGCAACACCTGATGACCTAACCCGCCAATGTGCCGCCCAAGCCGCTGGAGTAGCACTCACTCGCCACCCCGAAGCAGTCAAACTGATTGAAGAACAATACGGCGACAAAGCCTACCCCAACCGTATTTTAATGAGCGAATTACCCGCAGGCTCACAGCTTATTCCAAACCCAATTAACCGCATCCCCGGCTTCAAACTCGCCAATCACCACTTTGTACCAGGCTTCCCCAGCATGGCATGGCCAATGATAGAATGGGTATTAGACACACACTACTCACAGCTATTTGACGACAATCCCGATGTTGATTGGCGGTGGACATTAGTCGGAGCCATCGAAAGCGAATTATTGGATATGATGAACGAATTACTTGCCAAATTCCCAAAAGTCAAACTATCCAGCCTACCCAACACCCAAAAACGCCATCACATAGATTTTGGCTTAAAAGGCAAAAAAGAACACGTCGCCGAAGCCGCCAACTGGTTTGAACATTATATGAAAACCAATGGGTTTCATTGTGAGCGGCAAAATTAAAAATACAATGACGTAGCCTGCACGGAGCAACGCGAAGTGCAGGCTTCTGCTACTTAATTTAGCGGCAGATTCCCCGCGTTCCGTTGCACTCCACGCGGGCTACGAGTTATTTTTTATAATAAACTAATGAAACTTGCATCAAAGCCAAATCATCGTTAATAATCCGCAACTTGTTAAAAACGATACCGAAATCATGACCATTAGCATCGCTATTATTTCAGACACACACGCACATTTAGACCCACGCATTGCAGAAATCATCCGCAACTGCAACTACGCCATTCACGCAGGCGATATTTGTGGTGAGGATATACTCAATGAAATGCAACCCAAAGATGGCAAAGTCTATGCCGTAACAGGTAACAACGACCCATATTGCCACAACACCCCGCTGCCTGAAGTTATCAATATTGACTTACCCGGCGGCAAACTCACCGTAGAACACGGACACACCCACGGACACCACCAACCCGATCACGACTCCTTACGAGCCAGCCACGCCGACTCGCGTGTTATTGTCTATGGACACACCCACAAACAAGTCATCGACAAAACCGCAACGCCTTGGATTATCAACCCAGGCGCCGCAGGACAAACCCGCACACACGGCGGTCCCTCATGCCTAGTACTAACAATAGATGAAGATAATTGGGAGATTACACCTTATCGATTTACTGAACAAAAATCATCAATTTAATTTTTAATCACTTGCATAAAGGCTTTAATCTTAGATTGATCTTTCTTACCTGGCAAGGCTTCTACGCCACTACTCACATCAACGCCGTAAATATTTGTCATTTTGATTGCAGCTGCAATATTTTCAGGGTTTAGCCCACCTGCTAAAATAATTGGCTTAGGATAGTCTTTAGGAATTTTTTCCCAATTAAATGTTTTTCCTGAGCCCCCCACACTATTAGATGCATGGCTATCCACTAAAAAGCCTTTTGCATCCGTATATTGATCCGCATAAGCTGCAAAGTCACCTAAACCTTTCATGGGAACCGCTTTGATATAAGGGCGAGAAAACGCAGAACAATAGTCAGGAGACTCTGCACCATGAAACTGCAATAAATCCAAAGGTACTCGCTGCAAAATAGCACTGAGTTCATTAGGGTACATGTTAACGAACAAACCAACAACCGTGACAAAAGGTGGCACAGCCTTACAAATATCTAAAGCTTGCTGCACTGTTACATTACGCGGGCTTTTCTCATAAAATACCAAACCAATGGCATCAACCCCCGATGCACAAACAAATTCAGCATCTTCGTAGGAGGTAATACCACATATTTTTACTCGTATTGTCATAAGCTTATTATAATTATACTGTTAATATCATTATCCAATTTCAAAATACAGATTATAATTAAATACATCAATTAACAAGGATCAAACTATGCAACAAACACCTGAACTTTCATGGGAAGAACGCTACCAAGCTCATAATACAGGCTGGGATCGTGGTGAAGTAAGTTTAAATCTAATTCAATGGTTAGAAAGTGGAGTATTAAAGCCTTGTCGAATAATGATTCCCGGCTGTGGTAATGGTTATGAAGTGCTGACATTAGCAAAACAGGGCTTTGAGGTTGTTGCCATTGATATTGCTCCGACACCTGTTAAGAATCTCCGCAAAGCATTGGCTGATGCAGGTTTAACCGCTGAAGTCATTGAAAGTGATTTTTTTGACTTAGATTTCCGAGATAAGCCATTTGATGCCATTTATGAACAAACTTGCCTTTGTGCTTTATCACCTGAACTATGGCAAAAATTTGAAACATGGCTATATGATTCTTTAAAAATAAATGGCGAACTATTTTCTCAGTTTATGCAAACTTACAGAGAAGGTGGACCACCATTTCACTGTGATATGGAAGACATGCGACAACTTTTTGATAAACAACATTGGAAATGGGTTAACTGCAATGAATCACAAATAATGACCGTATTAAATAATAAAATGGAAATCCCTTGTTTATTACGTAAACGTGCTTAGAAATATTTGGTTAACCATTAAAGG
>JALWYT010000205.1:16147-17738 GCA_026992705.1 Thiotrichaceae bacterium | reverse complement strand
CTGATGGCTATTTGCAAAACCCTGAGGAATGGAATGAAGAAATAGCCAAGCTACTTGCCTCTGAATGGAAAGGTTTTGAGTTTAATGATGATGAGCATCTACCGATGCTTTATTTCATTCGTGAACATCACGCTAAACATCAAACTACTCCTGATGTACGTGAGGCAACGAATTACCTTGCAAAATCAAAAGGTATTGATAAAAAATCGGCTAAAAAAGAGCTCTTTAAAATGTTCCCACATGGCTATATGCAACAAGGTTGCCAACTAGCAGGAATGCGTCGCCCTACGGCTTGGTGTGTGGGGTGATTTCATAGATCCTATTAATTGGTGGCAGTATAATTTGCTCCTATGGAATAGAGGGAAAGTTAGTCATGCAAATCACAGGCGGTTAGTGTGTTTTTCATTAACATTGCTACCGTCATAGGGCCAACACCGCCAGGGACGGGGGTTATCCATGCTGCTCGTTGTTTAGCGGATTCAAATTCGACATCGCCACTTAATTTACCGTTTTCTAGGCGATTAATGCCTACGTCAATAACAGTTGCACCTTGTTTTATCCAATCACCTTTAACTAAATCAGGTTTACCCGCTGCTGCGATTACAATATCAGCATTGGCAATTAACTCGGGCGTGTTACTAGTAAAACGGTGACAGACAGTTACGGTTGCTCCCGCGAGTAGTAATTCCATTGTCATAGGGCGACCGACAATATTAGAGGCTCCGACAATAACAGCGTGGCGACCTTTGTAAACTTCACCTGTGGAATCCAATAATCGCATAACCCCATAAGGTGTGCATGGACGCAAGGTAGGCATACGCAGCATCAGCTTGCCAACATTTTGTGGATGAAAGCCATCAACATCTTTGTTAGGACTGATATTCTCAATCACAATTGAGGCATCAATTTGTTCTGGCAATGGTAGTTGAACTAAAATGCCATCAATGTTGTTATCGCTATTGAGTTGTTGAATTAGCTCTAATAATTGTTTCTGGCTGGTGTTACTGGGTAAGTGGTAAGATTGCGATAGGAAACCAACGTCATCACAGGCTTTTTGTTTGTTGTTAACATAAACCTGTGAGGCGGGGTTGTCACCTATTAATACTACCGCTAAGCCAGGGACCCGTTTATTTTCAGCAATTCGCTGGGTAACACTTTGTTTGATTTCAGCTCTAACTTGTTTTGCTATGTTTTTACCATCAATAATCTGTGCAGACATAGATATTTTCGTCCTGTATGAATTCTGAACACATAGTCGCATAAAGTTTCTCATATATTTGGGTATAACTTCAAAGCGAATAGCAAAATAAAATTGTTTAAAATAAATCTCTTGACCCGCATTATTTTCATGATATCATTCGCCGCTCTCGTTGAAGTGGGAGTTATTTGAAATGTTATCGGGGTATAGCGCAGTCTGGTAGCGCGCCTGCTTTGGGTGCAGGATGTCGGGAGTTCGAATCTCTCTACCCCGACCAGTTTTTAGTTTTAAACTTGTAAGATCGAAATGCGTCTATAGCTCAGCTGGATAGAGCAACGGCCTTCTAAGCCGTAGGTCGCAGGTTCGAATCCTGCTGGACGCGCCATTTTATTT
>JALWYT010000205.1:0-16137 GCA_026992705.1 Thiotrichaceae bacterium | reverse complement strand
AGCTCAGTTGGTAGAGCCCTGGATTGTGATTCCAGTCGTCGTGGGTTCAAGTCCCATCATCCACCCCAAATTTATTAATTTGCATGAAAATTATGTGAATTATCAAAAAATCTCCTCTGTGCGATTATCATAATTGCACTTTGGGTTATACATTAGTTTTTTTCTGTGTATAATCCCCGCTCTCTTTAAATGAGAGTTTATAACCATGTGCGAAAGTGGTGAAATTGGTAGACACGCTGGATTTAGGTTCCAGTGCCGCAAGGCGTGAGAGTTCGAGTCTCTCCTTTCGCACCATTTTTTTCATCCCCCTATTTTGAATTAGACAAATTACGCCAAAGAATGAGCGTAATATTACATAGTATATTGAGGTTTGTTTCATGCAAGTTTCCGTTGAAGCCACTGGTAGCATCCAAAGAAAAATGACAATAACGGTGCCATCTGAAAATATTGATCAAGAAGTTGATAAACGTCTAAAAGAGATGCGTAGCAAAGTTCGCTTAGATGGCTTCCGTCCTGGTAGAGTTCCATTAAGTGTGGTTAAAAAAATGCATGGTGTGGGTGTTTATCAAGATGTAGCCAGCACAATGATTCAATCATCATTTTTTGATGCTGCTAAACAAGAAGACCTTCGTGTAGTTGGTTTTCCTGAGATTGAAGCTAAAACAATTGAATATGGAAAAGACCTAGAATATTCAGCAACTTTTGATATTTACCCTGAAATTAAAATTGCTTCATTAGAAGGAAAAACCGTGACAAAGCAGGTGGCTGAAGTTACCGATGCTGATATTGATAAAATGATTGAAACCTTGCGTAATCAACAAAAAGAATGGGTAGATGTTGATCGTGCTGCACAAGAGGGTGATTTAGTTACAGTTGATTTTGACGGTACGATTGATAGTAAAGCTTTTGAGGCTGGCAAAGCAAAAGATTTTCAAGTCGAATTAGGTGCAAATAGAATGCTACCTGATTTTGAGGCAGCTTTAGTTGGCATGAAAGCAGGTGATGAAAAAACGGCTGATGTCAATTTCCCAGAAGATTATCAATCTGAAGAATTAAAAGGTAAAACAGCTCAATTTGCTTTAACTGTAAAAAAAGTCCAAGAGCCTAAAATACCCGAAATTGATGAAGAGTTTATCAAGCGTTTTGGTGTTGAAGATGGCACGGTTGAATCTTTCCGTAAAAATATTGCGGAAAATATGGAGCGTGAATTAAAGAATAAAATTACAGCAAATATTAAAACACAAGTAATGGATCATTTGGCGGATTTGCATGAGTTTGATATTCCAGCTGCTTTGGTCACTGATGAAATCAAGCATATGCACCAAGAAATGACACAAAATACTGGTAATGATATGTCATCAATTCCTGATGAGTTATTAAAAGATCAGGCAGAACGGCGTGTAAAGTTAGGTTTAATCGTTGGCGAGATTATTCGTCAAAATGATATTAAAAAAGACCCTATAAAAGTGGATACAAAACTAAAAGAGCTTGCTAGTACCTATGAAGATCCTAATGCACTGATTGACTATTACCGCAATAATCAACAAGCCATGCAAACTATTGAAGCAGCTGTTATGGAAGATGCTATTATTGACTGGGCATTGGAACAAGTTACTGTTGAGGAAAAAGTGAGTAATTTTGATTCTGTTATGAATCGAAACGCTCAAGATATAAAGTCTTCTGATAATGTTAAGCAACCAGAATAGACTAAAGATAAATCTAGTTAATATATTATCGTTAAGCTAGCTTGTAGAAATCGCTAGGAAATAATAAGAGAGAATACAATGTTACAAGATAAAAGAATTGATAATACCCTTTCCGCCCTTATCCCTATGGTTGTTGAGCAAACATCCAGAGGTGAGCGTTCTTATGACATTTATTCTCGCTTATTAAAAGAACGGGTTATTTTCTGTGTCGGGCAAGTCGAAGACCACATGGCAAATTTAATTGTTGCCCAATTACTTTTCCTAGAGTCCGAAAACCCAGATAAGGATATTCATCTTTATATCAATTCACCCGGTGGAGTGGTAACAGCGGGTATGGCTATTTATGATACGATGCAGTTTATTAAGCCTGATGTGAATACATTATGTATTGGGCAAGCTGCAAGCATGGGAGCAGTATTACTTGCAGGTGGTACAGCCGGTAAGCGACATAGTCTACAGCATTCTCGCGTTATGATTCACCAACCACTTGGCGGCTTCCAAGGTCAAGCGACAGATATTGAAATCCATGCACAAGAAATTTTGAAAACCCGTGCTGAACTCAACAATGTTTTGGCAAAACACACAGGGCAGCCCATTGAGCAAATTGAAAAAGATACTGATCGCGATAACTTTATGACTGCCGATGAAGCCAAAAAATACGGATTGATTGATGAAGTATTAAATGCTCGGTAGTTTTAATGACAATTTATCTAATTTATCCAAAACAGCCCTATATGGGCTGTTTTCGTTTTCAAAATAAGGCACCTGGGTTACAAATCAACAATACCACTTATTTTTTGATATTGAATATTTATCTTAAACAAGGCATGGTATGAGGTAGTTTAAGTATTTTTTGAGGTTTTCAATGAGTGACAAGGATAAAACAAATAGAAAGGGTGGAAAATTATTGTATTGCTCCTTTTGTGGGAAAAGCCAACATGAAGTTCGTAAACTGATTGCTGGTCCGTCTGTTTATGTTTGTGATGAATGTGTTGATTTGTGTAATGACATTATTCGTGAGGAACTTGAAGGAGCTCCAAGCGAAGAACAATATGTTGACTTACCTAAACCAAGAGAAATCAAGGCTCATTTAGATGATTATGTTATCAGTCAGGATGAAGCCAAAAAAGTCCTCTCTGTTGCCGTTTACAATCATTACAAACGTTTAGAGAATAACAGTGTAAATGGTAGTAATGATGATGTTGAGTTATCAAAAAGTAATATTTTGCTTATAGGTCCAACCGGTAGTGGTAAAACCTTACTTGCTGAAACACTTGCTCGTATTCTTAATGTTCCATTCAGTATTGCTGATGCAACCACCTTAACTGAAGCAGGTTATGTCGGTGAAGATGTCGAAAATATCATCCAAAAATTATTGCAAAAATGTGATTACGATGTAGAAAAAGCTCAGACTGGTATTATCTATGTTGACGAAATCGACAAAATTTCTCGCAAAGGTGACAACGTTTCAATTACCCGTGATGTGTCAGGTGAAGGTGTTCAGCAAGCTCTATTAAAGCTTATTGAAGGTACGGTTGCTTCTATTCCTCCACAAGGGGGTAGAAAACACCCACAGCAAGAATTTTTGCAAGTTGATACCAAAAATATTTTATTTATTGTTGGTGGTGCGTTTGCTGGCATGGATAAAATTATTCAAAATCGTACTGAAAAAAGTGGTATTGGTTTTAGTGCTGAGGTTAAATCTAAAGATGAAACGAGTAACTTTGGTGAGTTAATTAAAGATATTGAAGCAGATGATTTAGTCCGTTATGGATTAATTCCTGAATTTGTGGGGCGTTTGCCAGTTGTAGCAACACTTGAAGAACTTGACGAGGATGCACTTGTTCGTATTCTGACCGAACCTAAAAATGCTCTTACTAAACAATATGAAAAATTGTTTGAAATGGAAAATGTTGAGCTTGAATTCCGTGATGAAGCCCTATTAGCTATTGCACGCAAATCAAAAGAAAGAAAAACAGGGGCTCGTGGTCTTAGAACAATTATGGAGAATATTTTGCTCGATACAATGTATGATTTACCTTCAGAAGAAGGGGTGAGTAAAGTTGTAATTGATGAAGCTGTCGTTAATGGTGAAGCCGAGCCGTATCGTATTTATGAAAATACAGATATTTCGTTAGCAACAGGAACGGATTGATAAATTCAATAACTTGGGTAGGTATTATTTACCTGCCCTTACCTTCTTTCTTTTAACATTTAGCTTACTTAATTAGAGTTGAAAAACAACTTTAATTCCCCAATATATCTTTCAAGAAGATTCAATTCAATAGAGGCTATCAATGTCAATAAAATCAAAACAAGTTGGTGCAATCATGAATATTCCCGTATTACCGTTGCGTGATGTCGTGGTTTATCCACACATGGTTATTCCACTATTTGTTGGTCGTCCACAGTCAATTAAGGCTCTCGATAAAGCAATGGAAAAAGATAAACGAGTTTTGTTAGTTGCCCAAAAAAATGCTGAGGTTGATACGCCAACAACAGATGATATTTATCAATATGGTACGCTTGCTAATATTTTACAGCTTCTTAAATTACCAGATGGTACATTAAAAGTATTAGTTGAAGGTATTGAAAGAGTGCTGATTTGTTCATTAGAAAATCACAGTGAAAATTATCAAATTGCTGATATTGAAATTCAACATTCTATTAATAATATGACTGAACGTAAGGAAAAAGCACTTACCAAGTCGCTTAATACTTTATTTGAACAATATGTAAAACTTAATAAAAAAGTACCACATGAAATTCTTTCATCTCTTGCTGGAATCGAAGATTCATCGCGTTTAGCGGATACGATTATTGCTCATTTAGGTTTAAAATTAGAAGAAAAACAAAAGGTATTAGAAATACTTGATATTGAAAAACGTCTATCTTATCTCATGGAGCTGATTGACGGTGAAATTGATTTATTACAAGTTGAGCAAAAAATCCGAGGTCGTGTAAAAAAACAAATGGATCGTAGCCAACGTGAGTATTATTTGAATGAGCAGATGAAAGCCATTCAAAAAGAACTTGGTACAGCAGAAGAGTCAAATACTGAAATTGATGAACTTGAGGAAAAAATTAAAAAAGCAGGTCTTTCTAAAGAAGCAAAAGAAAAAGCAGAGTCTGAACTAAAGAAACTTAAGATGATGCCACCAATGTCGGCTGAGGCGACGGTTGTTCGTAATTATATTGATGTATTGCTTAGTTTACCTTGGAAGAAAAAAACACGGGTATCAACTGATTTAGCAAAAGCTCAAAAAGTTCTTGATGAAGATCACTATGGATTAGACAAAATTAAAGAACGTATTCTTGAATACCTTGCCGTACAGCAACGAGTCAAACAACTCAAAGGACCGATTATGTGCCTTGTTGGACCGCCAGGTGTAGGTAAAACATCACTGGGTAAATCCATTGCTCGTGCTACTGGTCGTAAATTTACCCGCATGGCATTAGGTGGTGTACGTGATGAGTCAGAAATTCGGGGGCATCGACGTACTTATATTGGCTCATTACCCGGTAAAATTATCCAAAACTTATCCCGAGTTGGTACTCGTAATCCTCTATTTTTATTAGATGAAATTGATAAAATGGCAATGGATTTTCGTGGTGATCCTGCTTCAGCTATGCTAGAGGTACTTGATCCTGAACAAAATAGTAGCTTTGCAGATCACTATCTCGAAGTTGACTTTGATTTGTCTGATGTCATGTTTGTAGCGACATCAAATAGTTTAAATATTCCAGGTCCACTATTAGATCGAATGGAAGTTATTCGTATTCCAGGCTATACCGAGGATGAAAAATGGAATATTGCTAAAAACTACTTGATCCCAAAGCAATTTAAAGTTAATGGAATTAAGAAAGGTGAATTAACTATCAGTGAATCAGCAGTACGAGGGATTATCCAACATTACACTCGTGAGGCTGGTGTACGAAACCTTGAACGTGAAATTTCTAAGATTTGTCGAAAAGTCGTAAAAGAACATTTATTAAAGAAAGATAAAAAGAAGTCAGCCGTTACCGCGAAAAATTTAAAGAAATATTTGGGTGTTCAGCATTTTGATTATGGGAAAGCTGATAAAGAAAACCGTGTTGGTCAAGTTACAGGGTTAGCATGGACATCGGTTGGTGGTGAATTATTAACGATCGAAAGTGTAGTATTACCGGGCAATGGTACAATTAGAAGTACAGGTCAACTTGGTGATGTGATGAAAGAGTCTATCTCTGCAGCCGAAACCGTTGTTAAAAGTCGTGCAACATCACTTGGTTTACACCGTAAATTTTTACAGAAGCATAATATCCATATTCATGTCCCTGAAGGTGCAACACCTAAAGATGGTCCAAGTGCAGGTATCGGTATGGTAACCGCTATTGTATCTGCTATGACAAATATTCCTGTTAAATCCAATGTAGCAATGACAGGTGAAATTACCTTACGTGGTGAAGTTTTACTTATTGGCGGGCTAAAAGAAAAGTTACTCGCAGCGCATCGTGGCGGTATCACACACGTTTTAATCCCTAGAGATAATGAAAAAGATTTAGAGGAAATCCCCGCTAATGTTAAAAAAGGACTCAGTATTATTCCAGTCAAATGGATTGATGAAGTTTTAGAGCTTGCTTTAGAAACTATGCCAAAGCCTATTCAAGAAAATGAAGATAATACTGAATTAAAAACATCAACACTTGATGTGGAGCAAAGTAGCAATAACACGGAAGTTCGTGCCCATTAATCTAAGAGATATTAGTCTGCTTAAGTTAGGAGAGTAGTTTCTCAAAGTTGCTTAGATAAAATGGTATTGTTATAGCAGGGGCTTCATTTAGTCAGATATCTTAAGTGACACTCTTCTTTTGTCAGAGTTTTTTTGACAAAAAACAACACCATTTAACTTCTTGTTGTTCAAAAATATAAAAATGTTGTAAAAGAGACACATTTTTATTTAAGAACTGTTGTAAATAAATGCTATTCCATTGACACCATTCTAAGTTGACTGGTATAAATGCCTACAGTGTTAAATAGCGATGGTGGTCAATTTTTTTACCTCTCTACTAGAAAAACTCTAATTAAGTATAACATTTTTTAACTGATAAAATTATTTTGCTTTTAACAAAAAACTAAGTAATTCTAGCAGCCGAAAAACTACTTATAACTTAATCAGAGTTTTCCTTGGCAAAGTCAAAAGAATCATCTACTATCGTCCTCGCTTGAAGTATACGTCGGTGTATGTATAAAAACCAAAGGATATAAATTATGAATAAATCAGAGCTTGTTTCTGCAATGGCGGAGAAGTCAGGTCTTACTAAAGTAGATAGTGAACGTGCCTATAAAGCTTTTGTTGAAACAGTAACAGAAACTCTTGCAAGTGGTGATACATTAAGCCTAATTGGTTTTGGAACGTTCCTTGTTCGTGAACGTGCGGCACGTACTGGGCGTAATCCACGTACAGGTGAAACTATCCAAATAAAAGCTTCAAAAAATCCTGCATTTAAGGCTGGTAAAGCTCTAAAAGATGCAGTAAACTAGCCGCCTCTTGAGTTGAAGAGGTATCTTTAGACCTTACATAAAAAATTAGGGTAAATTTCATAATAGGATGGTATTACTCTTCAATAGTAAACCTGCAACGATGGGTGATTAGCTCAGTTGGTAGAGCGTCGCCCTTACAAGGCGAATGTCGGGGGTTCAAGTCCCTCATCACCCACCATCGTTTGGAGCGGTAGTTCAGTTGGTTAGAATATCGGCCTGTCACGCCGAGGGTCGCGGGTTCGAGTCCCGTCCGCTCCGCCATTTTTTAATAGATGTCTTAAGTACTTAAGGCATCTTTTTCGCTTATAATGATTTATTTTTGTTAGTTGATACCGAGTGTAAGAAATTAACTAATATACGTTGAAGTATCTTTATTATATGACTTTCACACTTTGGAGCGGTAGTTCAGTTGGTTAGAATATCGGCCTGTCACGCCGAGGGTCGCGGGTTCGAGTCCCGTCCGCTCCGCCATTTCTTTTATACTCTTCTTTTTGTAATTAATTTACTTATTTTCGTGACTTAGGCTATTATTGCAAACCTTCATTCAGTTACTGTGCATAAATATTACGCATAATCTACTATTTATCGCATTATATATAACAAGTTAACGAAAAGAATTTACTATGCTACAAAGTATTCATGATAAAGCAAAAGGTTGGGTTGCCTATCTTATTATTTTTCTAATCAGTATTCCCTTTGCTCTTTTTGGTATTAATTCCTATCTAGGTGGTGGAAGTGATAAAATTGTTGCTAAAGTGAATGGTGAAGAAATTAAATCATCTGTTATTGATAATGAGTTACTTCAATTAAAACAACAATTTGCTCAATTGTCAGCAATGGATGATAATGCTCTTAAACAAATTGCATTAGATCGTGTAGTGAGTCGTACATTATTAGAACAAGAAATAAAAAAACAAGGCTATCGTGGAAGTACAAATGAAGTTTTGAAAGAAATATCACAAATTGAGCTTTTTCAAAGAGATGGTAAATTTGATGCAACATTATATAAGCAAGTTCTTGCAGCAAATCGCCGTAATGAAGCTATATTTGAGCAAAGTATTCGTAGTGAAATTGCTCAACGTCAATTTCAAAATTTAGTATCTATGACTGCACTTATCCCTAAAAGTGAAGCTGAACAATACCAAGTTCTTAAAACCCAAAAACGTAATATTGAAGTTTTTACAATAAAGACGGCAGATTATAAAGAGCAAATACAAGTCAGCGATGCAGAAATCAAAGACTACTACGAAAAAAATAAATCACGTTTTATGACAGCTGAACAAGTTAAACTTGCTTATATTGAACTTAAATTGTCTGATTTTGCAAAATCAATCAATCCCAGTGATGAAGAGCTAAAATCATATTATGAAGCGAATAAAGACCGCTATGTTATTTCTGAAAAACGCTATGCCAGTCATATTGTGATAGAAATTCCTTCTGAAGATAAGGCTGCCGAAGCTAAACAAAAAGCGGATAAATTATTTGCTGAAATTGAATCAGGAACTCGCAGCTTTGAAGAAGTCGCTAAAGCTGAATCAGCGGATACGGTATCGAAAGACAATGGCGGTGATTTAGGTATTATTACTGCAAGTGATTGGGATAAAAGCTTCAATGACACTGTATTCTCATTAAAAGAGGGAGAAGTTTCTGAACCTGTAAAAACACCAGCAGGCTATGAAATTATCAAGCTCACTAAGCTAGAACCTGCAGTACAAAAAAGCTTTGAAGAAGCCAAAGCGGATGTTGATAACGACTATCGCAACGAGCAAGCCACTGAAATGTTCCAAAATAAAGACGATGAACTCCCCACGTTGGCGTACGAAAATGAAAATGATTTAGCTCCGGTCGCTGATGCGTTACATGTTGAACGTCAAGTGTCTGACTGGATTAGTCGCAACCAAGGCAGTGGCATTGGTGCTTTACCTCAGGTTCGTGAAATGGCCTTTTCTGACGAAGTTAAACTCACCGGCAAAAATTCAGAAAAGATTGATATTGAAGATGGTCACTCGCTTGTTATTCGTGTTATTGAGCAGAAACCTGCTGAACAAAAGCCATTAGCAGATGTTAAAGAAGAAATTGTGGCTGCCTTAAAAGATCAGGCTGTACGCAAAAAAGTTATGAAATTGGGTGAATCTTTACTTGCTAAATTAAAAACCACGCAAAATTGGTCAGCACTAACAGATTTATCTCTCGGTGATGAAAGCAAAGTAGAAAAAACAGGCAATATCACTAGAAAGAGCCGCAACGCTAATAAGCAGGTTATTGCCACTGCTTTTGCAATGAATAAACCTGCAACGGGTAAAATTGAATACTCTAATGTTATTATGCCAAATGGTGATTATACGGTTATCGCCCTAAAAGCAGTACAAGCGGGTGAGGCAAAGCTCGACAATAATGCACTTAGCACTTATGAACAGTACATAGCAAGTCGTGAACAAGTGGCTTTATTACAAGCTCTTAGAGAAGAAGCTGAGGTTGAGATCTACCCAGAAAATTTATGAAGTAGTTATTCTTGATTTTTAGTTCCCATATTCCTGTGTGGGAATGCATACCAAATAAAATATGAAAATTCACCTCAAGGCACTTGGTTGTCGTTTAAATGAAGCAGAATTAGAAAAATGGTCACAAGATTTCTTAGCGGCTGGCCATGAAATCACTAATGATTCTGATAATGCGGATATTGTCGTACTCAATACCTGCTCTGTGACCCAAGATGCAGGTAAAAAATCGCGTAAATTATTAAACCGCTTATACCGTGAGAACCCTACAGCTAAACTCGTTGCTAGTGGCTGCCATGCCACATTGTCACCTGAAGAATTAGCAGAGGCTATTGGTGTTGATCTTATTGTGTTTAACCAAGAAAAAGATCAACTTGCCACTCGGGTTTTAGAAAAATTCACTGATGGCAGTATGCCTGCCATCGCTACAGAGCCAGGAGAAACTGCATTATTTATGCGAGGGCGGCAACGAGCTTTTATTAAAATACAAGATGGCTGCCGTTATCGTTGTACATTTTGCATCGTAACCGTTGCTCGAGGTGAAGAAAGAAGTCGCTCCGAGAAAGAAATTATTGACGAAATCAACCGCCTACACAGCCAAGGAATTCAAGAAGTTGTACTCACAGGTGTTCACGTTGGCGGCTATGGCAGTGATACCAATAGCTCACTTTATGAATTAGTACAAGCGATTCTCAAACAAACCGATGTCCCCAGAATTCGCTTCGCCTCGGTTGAGCCTTGGGATTTACACGAAAACTTTTTCAGCCTATTTGAAAACCCACGCATTATGCCGCACATGCATTTGCCGCTACAAAGTGGTGCTGATTCTGTTTTGCGTCGCATGTCACGCCGCTGCCGCACGGCTGATTTTCGTGATGTAATCGAACAAGCTCGAATCGCTGTTCCCGATTTTAATGTGACCACGGATATTATTGTCGGCTTCCCGGGTGAAACCGAAGAAGAATGGCAGCAAACCATGAGCTATGTTGAATCTATTGGCTTTGGGCATTTGCATATTTTCTCCTATTCACCACGACAAGGTACTAAAGCCGCACGCTTACCCAATCCTGTTGCACCGTCTATCAAAAAACAACGTCACCAAGCCATGTATGAACTTGGTCAACAAATGAAACTTGATATGTTATCAGCACAGCTTAATAAACAAGTCGATATACTATGGGAAAAAGGGCAGGGAAAAGATGGCTGGAACTATTATACAGGCTATACACCTAACTTCTTGAAAGTTGAAACTCATGTTCCTGCCTCTATAATCCTGGAAAATACCATTACATCGGTTACATTGACGCAACTATCAAAAGAGCGACTTATCTTGATTGGAGAGTAAAATTATGAAACTGCGTATTATTTTATTATTCACGGTAATAAGCTTTTTGCTAAGTGCCTGTATGTTTTCATCAGAGTCACAAAATGCTGTGACTGTTACCAATACCTTCTGGCAAGCCGTTATTGATAAAGATATGGAAGTTGCCAAACAACTCTCCACATGGGATAGCACCGAATACTTGAAATTTATAGAAAGTGACAAAATCAACGCCCAACGCTTTGAAACAGGCGAAGTCAAAGTCACCGAATCCTCTGCTGAAGTCGCCACCGTGCTTTATGGCGGTAACACGGGTAATATCAAAATCCCTGTACGTACCGTTTTAGTTAGAACTGATAATGATTGGCGAGTCGATGTGCAAAAAACCATGGGCTCAATGGTCAGCGGAGCAATGGGAGCTGTTGTACAAGAGCTAAATAAATTTATGCAAGAAAGCTTAAAAGGTGTCGATAAAGCCCTATCTGAAGGCATTGATGAGCTAGGAAAAACCCTCAATCAAGGCTTTAAACAATTACAAAAGGATTTAGAAGATGCAAATAAATCTTCAACAGCAGAGGAAGATCAGGTTATCTAAAATCTTAGTGATTGGCTATCTTTAGCATAGATAGGTAATAAATAAGCCTGTATCTCTCTATAATTGTTCTAAACTGAGAATTAATAGAGCTGGTTAAAAAAGAATGCTAAACTTCAAGCATTTTTTAATGGAGTTACGGGCTTAGTGTTCTGGAGTCGACGAAAAAAGAAATCGGGGTTGCAGCGTATTCCTGCAGCTGAACATGGTATTATCCCTTCACAAATTTGTAGCAAAGCTAAAGAAACTTTACAGCGTTTAAACCAAGCGGGTTATGAGGCTTATCTTGTAGGCGGTGCAGTGCGTGATTTAATGTTGGGGAAAACACCAAAAGATTTTGATATTGCTACCAATGCTAAACCTGAAGAAGTTAAGCGTTTATTCTCCTCCTGTCGTTTAATTGGGCGGCGTTTTCGCCTTGCTCATATCTACTTTGGTCGATTTTTCTTTCTTGAAGTTGCCACATTTCGTGGTCCTCATCATACAAGTTCTCAAGGTACAACTGCAGATGACGGTCGCATAATTCACGATAATGTATATGGCACAATTGAGGAAGATGCCTTTCGCAGGGATTTTACCGTCAATGCTTTATTTTACGACCTTGAGTCGGGTGATGTGCTGGATTATGTCGATGGTGCTAAAGATATTCACTCAGGAACATTGCGGTTAATTGGTGACCCTGAGCAGCGTTATCGTGAAGACCCAGTGCGTATGCTGCGTGCCATTCGCTTTGCGAGTAAATTAGGGCTTGAAATTCACAAAGATACCAAGCAACCGATTCGGAAAATGGCAGATTTGTTGGATAATATCGCACCTGCCCGCTTATTTGATGAAACACTTAAACTTTTTCACAGCGGCAAGGCTGTAAAAGTTTTACAACAATTGTGTGAATACCATTTATTTAGCCGCTTATTTCCAATGACAGACGAAGGGCTGCATGATCCAATTTTCAATGCATTTATTAATACCGCACTTGAAAATACAGATCGCCGTATTCAATCGGGCTTGTCCGTAACCCCTGCATTTTTATATGCTGTTATGCTGTGGCGAGCCGTAAAATATCATGCAGATAATGCTTTAGCTCAAGGCTACCCAATGATGCAGGCGTATCATATTGCTGCATCCATCGTGCTAAAGGAACAGGTTCAATACACTGCAATTCCACGGCGTTTTACCAGCATGTCCCGCGAAATTTGGTCGCTGCAATCTCGTTTTCAATATAAAGATTGCCGCCGTGCTATGAATTTTTTAGGACATCCACGTTTTCGGGCGGCTTATGATTTTTATTGTCTAAGAGCTTCAGTTGGTGATGGTGTTACCACAGAAGATTGCCAATGGTGGACAGATTTTCAAGAGCAAGATGAGGACGGCAAGCTTGCCATGTGTCGTCAGCACAAAGGCAAACGTCGTCGCAGAAGACGTAAGAGAAAATCATGACAGTAAAAGCCTATATCGGCTTAGGTAGCAATCTAGGGGATTCTTTCCAATTTCTGCAAAATGCCATTGATGCTTTGCAGCAACAGCCAGAAATATCGCTCACATCCGTTTCACCTGTTTACCAAAGCAAACCACAAGGTCCACAAGACCAACCTGATTATCTTAATGCCGTTGTTGAAATAGCAACGAGGCTAAGCCCACAAACATTGCTACAATGCACACAAAGCATTGAAGATCACAACCAACGTCAACGCACGGGAGAACGCTGGGGAGCAAGAACCCTAGACCTTGACATATTGCTTTACAATCACACTATAATTAATCAAAGCGACCTTGTTATTCCGCATCCTTGGATGTGCAAACGCTCGTTTGTTATTTATCCTTTATATGATATTGCTCCAGAATTAATATTACCCAATGGCAAGCGTTTACAAAGTTGTCTGGCGGATTGTCCCAATGACGACTTAACAATTTTAGACAGAGAATTACTATGGCAAAGCGAAGCATCCGAAGCTTAAAAAAGATGAAACAAACAGGTGAGAAAATCAGCGTACTCACCGCCTATGATTACAGCTTCGCACAGGTCATTGACTCACAAGGCATTGATATTATCCTCGTTGGCGATTCGCTCGGCATGGTAATTCAAGGGCACGCATCCACCATTCCCGTTACAATGGAGGACATGATTTATCACAGTAAAATCGTCTCCCGTGCCTGTAAAAATGGCTTTCTGATTACCGACCTGCCATTTATGAGCTACACCAGCCCAGAGCAAGCCACAGAAAATGCAGCTCGCCTCATGCAAGAAGGCAATGCTCAAATGGTCAAACTAGAAGGCGGCTCCCCACAGGTCGAAACCGTATCGCAACTCAGCCATCACGGTGTACCTGTCTGTGCTCATCTTGGCTTACAACCACAATCCGTGCATAAAATCGGCGGCTATCTCGTACAAGGTCGAGAAGAAAAACAAGCCAAACAAATGCTAGACGATGCCATTGCACTACAAGAGGCAGGAGCCGATATGCTAGTCCTCGAATGCGTCCCCGTTGATTTAGCCAAAAAACTCACCGACACCCTCAGCATTCCCACCATTGGCATCGGAGCAGGACGAAGCTGCGACGGACAAGTACTCGTACTACAAGACATGCTCGGCATCAGCGAACACGCCCCCAAATTCGCACAAAACTTTTTGCAAAACGGCAGGACAATCCAACAAGCAATAGCTGCATTTAACAGAGCAGTGAAAGCGGGGAGTTTTCCTAGTGATGAACAGTGTTTTTTTTAGAAAGCACGCCATAAAACATACAATGACAACAAAGAGGTATTTAGTGAAAAAACTCTATTTATTTTTCTTTTTATTATTTCTTAATACACAAGCTTTTGCCGCTTTTAAGCTTGAAGAAGCCCGCGAGCATTTTGTTGAGGTTTATGAAAAAATCAAACAAGGCAATAGCCTAGATTTTCAAGCCTATGCTGCAGAGTATAAAGATTATATTCTTTACCCTTATTTAGAATATGCCTACCTCAAGAGCAATATCGACAAGGTAAAAGATAGCGAGTTAATTATTTTTATGAAACGCTATCCACAAACAGTATTGAGCGAGGAAATACTTAACGAATGGATAAAACGCCTAGCAGAAGAAAAGCACTGGTTACGAATTCTTAATTATTACAACAGCAACACAAAAAACCTTGCCACACAATGCTTTTATAATGAGGCATTAATCTACACAGGGCAAACACAACGCGGCATTCAACAAGGCAAACAACTCTGGTTAAGCAAAGTCAATCCCCCCAAAGAATGCCAAGGCTTATTTAATACACTAAAAGCCTATAAACAACTCACGGAAAAAGACTATTGGCAAAGAATTGCCTTATTAATGGATAAAAATAAAGTCAGTAAAGCCACTCGTCTTGCTCAAAATTTATCGGGCTTTAATCAAAAGCTTTTTAATAACTGGGTAAGTATTTATAAAAATCCTAAAAAATACCTGCCTCGCTATTTAGAAGATAAATTCAGAAAAGTTGATACACCAGAAGCAAGGCAAATTATCGTGCATAGCATCAAACGCTATGCAAAAAAAAATCACATTGAAGCCGCAACCTTGTGGCGACAATTAAAACCACTGTATCAATTTACACCACAAGAAATTGGCAATGCAGAAGGCTATATCTATACCCTATTTGCCAAAAAGCATGATGCAAACGCCCTAAGCTATTTAAGCCAAATTCCCGCATCGTTTAGATCCAAAGAAGCCAATTTATGGCTGGCGAGAATTGCCCTGCGAACCGCCAATTGGCAAGCGGTATTAGATGCTATACAAGCAATGGATACTGAAACCCAGCAAGATGGGGCATGGATTTATTGGAAAGCAAAAGCCTTAGAACAACTTGGCAAAAGCGATCAAGCCAATCAACTTTTCAGCAAAAATGCTAAAAATGCCACATTCTACGGCTTCCTGTCTGCGGATCATCTCAAGCAGCCTTACGATGTATTAAACCAACAAAAACCAGACCGCAGTGCCGCCATCCAAAAAGTTAAACGACTGCTCGGCATTCAACGAGCCTTAGAACTATTTCGTGTCGGCAAACCTGATTTAGCCAGTAAAGAATGGCTTTATGCCATCAAAAATCTAAACAAACAGGACAAACTCGCCGCCGCTGAACTTGCCCTGCAAAATGGACAAGCATTTACTGCCATTGTTACCGTTTCAAAAACAAAAGACTGGAATGTCGTCGACCTTCGCTTCCCCCTGCTCTACCAACAATTAGTGCTGCAAAATGCCAAACAACACAATATTGACCCCGCATGGGTATATGGTGTAATTCGTCGTGAAAGTGCCTTTAAGGTTGATGCTTTATCTCGTGTTAAAGCCTTTGGTTTAATGCAATTAATGCCGAAAACTGCTAAGTATATTAGTCGTTCGATTGGTTTAAAAAAAGTGAAACAAAGTGATTTTGTTAAACCTGAAATTAATATACAACTTGGTACTAGTTATTTATCAAAAATGTTAAACCGCTTTGATGGAAATTATCCAAAAGCAACAGCTGCTTATAAT